>DAIQNY010000019.1:0-22374 GCA_036788155.1 Actinomycetota bacterium
CCGTAGTGATGGGTGGAGGCGCCCCCCACCCCGCGATCGCGTCTCCCAGGAGCGCCTCATGCACGCAATCTTCCATCACGTGAGCTTCGGCTACGACGACGCTGTCGACGTCCTCTCCGACCTCTCCGCCCACTTCCCGCCCGGCTGGACCGGCATCGTCGGCGCCAACGGGGCCGGCAAGAGTACGCTGCTCAAGCTGGCCTCCGGCCTGCTGCGCCCGCTCGCCGGCAGCGTCGAGACCACCGGCAGGGCGCTCTACTGTGCTCAACGCACCGATGCGGCTCCAGAGGACCTGCACGCATTCCTGACCGACCAGCGCGCCGAAGGCCATCGGCTGCGCCGCGCCCTCGCCATCGCGCCGGAGTGGCCGGACCGCTGGGATTCACTCAGTCACGGCGAGCGCCGCCGCGCCCAGATCGGCGTGGCGCTCTGGCTCGCGCCGGACGTACTGGCGATCGACGAACCCACCGGTCACCTCGACGAGGAGGCGCAGCGCATGCTTCACCAGGCGCTCAGCTCCTTCACCGGCGTCGGCATCCTGGTCAGCCACGACCGCGACTTGCTCGACAACCTTTGCTCGCGCTGCCTCTTCCTCGAGCCCGGAGCAGCGACGATACGGGCCGGCACCTACACGCAGGCGAACCGTGAGCGCCTGCGGGAGCAGGTAGCCGCCCGACGTGAGCACGAGACGGCGGCGGCGGAGGTCCGCCGGCTCCGACGACGCCAGGCCGAGCGTCGCCGCCGGGCGGACCAGGCCGACGCGCGGCGCTCTGCCCGCGGTCTCGCACGCCACGACAGCGACGGCAGAGCACGACGGCGCCTCGCCGTGGTGAGTGGAAAGGACGGGCAGGCAGGACGCCTCCTCAGCCAGCTCGATGCCCGTCTGCGCCGCGCCGAGCAACGACTGGCGGCAGGTCCGCATGGGCACGAGCAGCAGCAGGGCATCTGGCTGCCTGGCGCCCGTTCGCCGCGGCGAACGGTGCTCAGCCTGGAGGCTGGGGAGCTTCCGCTCGGCACGGACCGCAGGCTGGCCCATCCTCCCCTCGCGGTGGAGCGGCAGGACAGGGTGGCGATCACAGGCCCGAACGGGTCCGGCAAGACGACCCTGTTGCGGCAGCTCATCGAGACGACGGAGACGCCGGAAGATCGAATCGTCTACCTTCCGCAGGAGATCAGCGCCACGGAGAGCGCCCGGCTGCTCGACCAGGCGCGAGCGAGTGACGACGACACCCTCGGCCGGCTGTTCAGCGTGGTGAGCCGATTGGGCTCCGCGCCCGAGCCCCTGCTCACCAGCCGACTGCCGAGCCCGGGAGAGACGCGCAAGCTGCTGCTCGCCCTCGGGATCCTTCGCGAACCGCACGTTGTAGTCATGGACGAGCCCACCAACCACCTCGATCTGCCCGCGATCGAGCGCCTCGAAGAGGCCCTCGCCGAGGCCCCGTGCGCGCTCTTACTGGTGAGCCATGAGCGCCGCTTCCTGAGCCGCTTGTGCGGCATCGAATGGCGGCTCGAGACTGATGAGGAAGGGACGAGGCTGTGTATTCTGCCTATGGGGCCGGACAGGGAGAAGACGGCCTGACCCGCAACAGCGCCCCAGACTGGCGCCGTGCAGGACGAGCGGCGAGGCCGGCCCGGCTCGCGGGCAGAACCTGCCTCATGCGAGCCGGGCCGGCGACCGCCTGTCGCGCGCCTGGTCCTACTTCACCTTCAGGCGCCGCACGCCGGGTTTGGCCTGCGCGTTGCCGGCGAGGTCCTTGGCATAGACCTTCCAGGTGTACGTGCCGCGAGCGAGGCGGCACCGGTAGGAGTACGTGAGGTTCCTGTTGCTGGGCCGCGACCCGACAGAGAGCGTCTTCACGAGCCTGGATCCCCGGTAGATGCGGATCGACACCTTGGTCTGCGGGCAGACGTCGTTCACACGATAGGGCAGGCGGACCGTCTGACCGCGGCGCACCGACCTGTCAGAACGCGCCTTGGGCGCCGGCTTGCCGCTGTCGTACTTGACCGTGACGCTGCCCGGAGTCTCGTCGTTGCCGGCGGCATCGATCGAGCGGAACTCGTAGATGCGCAGACCCTGCTCGGGCGCGAAGGGGGCGAGGTAGGAGTTCCACGTAGCCTCGCCCTGCAGCCGGTACTGCACTGCTGCCACACCGGCGAGCCCATCGACCGCCTCAAGCGTGACCTTCACGGACCTGCTCCAAGCGGCGGGAACGCCCGTCACGGCCGTGACGGGCGCCGTCTTGTCCACCCTCACGGTGGCCGTCTTGGGGGTCTCCGCGTTGCCCACGTTGTCCTCCGAGTACCAGGAGAGCTGCGTCTCGCCCTCGTCGCTGATCTGCACGGAGGCGCCCGGGGACCAGGTGTCGCCGCCGCCGAGCTTGTGGTACGTGGCGGCGCTCCCCGAGTGGGCGTCTGACGCCTGGAAGGAAGCGCTGACCGTGTCGTTCGTCCAACCTGAGGGCACGCCGCTCACGGCCGTGACGGGCGCCGTCTTGTCCACCCTCACGGTGGCCGTCTTGGGGGTCTCCGCGTTGCCCACGTTGTCCTCCGAGTACCAGGAGAGCTGCGTCTCGCCCTCGTCGCTGATCTGCACGGAGGCGCCCGGGGACCAGGTGTCGCCGCCGCCGAGCTTGTGGTACGTGGCGGCGCTCCCCGAGTGGGCGTCTGACGCCTGGAAGGAAGCGCTGACCGTGTCGTTCGTCCAACCTGAGGGCACGCCGCTCACGGCCGTGACGGGCGCCGTCTTGTCCACCCTCACGGTGACCGTCTTGGGGGTCTCGACATTGCCGGCGTTGTCTTCGGAGCGGACCTCGAAGGTGGTCTCGCCCTCAGCCGAGACGTCGATGGGCGCGGCGTACGTTCCCCATTGCGCCGCGCCCAGCAGGCGGTACGTCGTAGATGCGACGCCGGAGGTACTGACGGCAGGCGCCGGCGCCGGGTCCTCCGGCGTGAGGGTGCACGCGACCGCCTCCTTGCTCCAGGACGACGGCACGCCGGACCACGTGGTGACCGGCGCCGTCTTGTCGATCTTGACGGCGAGCATGCCCGGAGACGACACGTTGCCCGCTTTGTCGATCGCGCGCAGCGACAAGAGGTTGAATCCTTCGTTGTCCACCGTGAACGGCACGGTGTAGGCGATCCACAGCGGTGGCGAAGCCAGCGAGTACTCGACGCGGTCGAAGCCCGACGTGTACTGGAAGGGGAAGACCGGATCGTTACCGCCCATCTCGACGGTCACGTCCTGATTGGTCCAGCCGCTCGGGATGCCCAGCGCCCACGGCGCCGGCGCGACGGTGTCTCGCGCGAAGCGCTTGATCATGTTGTTGCCGGTGTCCGTGACGAACGTGGTGCCGTCGGGAGCAGCGCTCACGCCCCAGATCCAGCGGAACTGATCGGCGGCCGTGCCCCATCCGCCGAAGCGCGTGACACGGTGCCACACGCCGTCGACCTTGCGGAACTTGTTGACCCAGTTGGTCTCGTCGGCTGCGCCGCAATCGGTGACGTACAGATCGCCGGCGCCGTCCACATCGACGTCCAGCGCGTTGCGCAAATAGAGCTCGGCGTCGGGCTGGCCGAAAACGCCGAACTTGCTGACGAAGACGCCGTCCGTCGTCAACTCCTGGACGAGCGTGGTCTGGGCGACGTAGATGTGGCCCCTTCCGTCGACGGCGACGCCGGTAGGAGAGTTGAACTCGCCGTCGCCCGAACCGGGGGTCCCGTCCCCGCCGTTCCTGCCGAACCTGGCGACGTGACTGAGCGCGCCGGTGGCGGGGTCGAGGAGGAGCTTCTGGATGCGATTGTTGTACTGCTCGCAGACATAGACGTAGTCGCCGTCGCAGGCGACGCCCTTGGGCCAGTCGAACTGACCGTCGCCCGTCCCGCTGGCGCCATAGGCGACGCCGAATGTGTACGCCGTCGCATCGAGGCCGCCGGACACCGGGAGAAGCGTGACGACCCTGTCCATGCCGCCCTCCGTGAGGACGACGACGCCGTCGTCAGAGACGGCCACACCATAGCAGTAGCCGCCGAACTGGTCGCCCGAGTAGCCGCACATGAAGGCGCCCGACTCGTCGAACTTGGTGAATCCGTAGGGATTGCTGACGTAGACGTTGCCGGCCGGGTCGATGTCGATGGCGTTCGGGCCGCTGCCGCTCCAGGAGAGCGACGGCCCGTAGGCCGGCCCGATGGACGAGACGGCGACGTAGTCCTCGAACGTGATGGCGCTCGTGGGGGCGGCCAGAGCCGCCCCCACGAGCGCCGTCACGACCATGATCGCCACGAACATGACCGAGCGTGATCCCATGCGTTCCTCCAGTCGCTACGCCCCGTGACGCCGTTCCGTCCGTCCCACCGCACGATCTCTCGCGCCACGCGGCTCTCTCAGACACGAACCATACGTCCTCGAGGCTGTGGAATCCACGAAGAAGGGTAGTCAGATCGACCAACGCGTGACGACACGGGCGGCCGTGTAGCGGCGGCGGTGCCACGGCGAAGAGAGCGATGAGCCGCACATGACGGATCCAGGCTGCCGGCGGAGAAGGCTTCTTGGCCGCCGGCTTCGGCAGGTCGCCCGGAGGCCGGCTACGAGACGGCCGTCGCGGGCCGCCTTTCACGACGAGAGAGCGACCTCGAGCCGCACCTCCTCGTAGACCCGCGCGCAGCCACGGCCGGCCCTCTTGGCCTCGTAAAGCGCGTGGTCGGCACGCGCCAGCAAGCCGTCCAGGCTGGTGCAGCCCTCGGCCTCCGCTATGCCGATGCTGAGGCCGACGGGCGCCTCCAGGACGTCGCGCTCCTCGGGCTCGTCGGACGCGACGACCAGGCGCGACGCAACCTGCAGTGCAGTCGCCGTGGTCGCGTCGGGCATGAGGATGATGATCTCGTCACCGCCGTAGCGAGCGATCACATCGCCGGCTCTGACCTGCCCGCGGCAGCGCTGCGCGACGGATGCCAGCACGCGGTCTCCGACGGCGTGCCCCTGCACATCGTTGACCTCCTTGAAGTGATCGATGTCGAGCATCAGCGCGACCAGAGGACGGCCGTCGCGCTGCGCGGAGGCGAAGGCGGCTTCGCCCAGTTCCATGAAGTGCCGCCGATTGAAGAGGCCGGTGAGGCCATCCACGGCGGCCAGGGCCTGATAGCGCGCAGCCAGGCGCCGGTTGTCGCGCAGCGCCAGCACCTGCCGAAGGCTGACCAGGACCGTGAGCACGACGGCGCTGGTGAGCAGTCCGCTCAACGGGTAGAGCTCACGGGCAGCGACCGCGAGCAGGAGTACGCAGCAGGTCGCGACCGCCAGATAGGGCAGCCAGCTGTGCCCGACGGTCGCGCCGGCCGGCGATGCGGGGGCCTCCTGATGGAGCGGAGCCCGCACCTGACAGCTGGCTGCGAGCAGCATCAGGATCATGGCCGCCAACCACAGGCCGTCGAGGGGTTGGCTCGTCTGCCCTCCGCCGTGCACCGCCGCGTAGCCATGGGCGAGGTTGGCGACGATGAACAGCACCAATCCGGCGACGATCAACCGCAGGGCCGCCCGGCTGGACCGCGACACCCCTCGCATGAGGAGAGCGATCACACCGAAGAGCAGTGCGGCGTCTCCGGCGATGAACACGAGCGTCGCGACGCCCTCGAGATCGAAGGCCTTGAACTCCGCGATGGTCGGTCCGAGGACCAGGTACCAGATGACGGCGGCACAGGCGACGAAGACGATGGCCATGTCGAGAAGGAGCCTGAGACGATCGGCGCGGCTGCGCCGCTGCGTGGGAAACGAGAGCAGACTGGCGAAGGCGAGAGGGAACACGCTCAAGAAGAGCACGCCCGAGAGGATGAGATACGGCTCTGCGTGGGAGACCGCCTCGTAGACGCACTGCGAAAGGTCGCCGAGCAGATACATGGTCAAGGCGACAGCAAGAAGCAGCCAGGCGCGGCGGGTGGCCGACCCCAGCTCACGCCGCCGCGACACGCGCAGCGAGAAGAAGGCGGCGACCGCGGCCACCGTCGTGCACGCGATGGAGCCGACGACGATCCGGTGGTCGGCTCCATCCCCTCCGAACAGCTGCCACAGCCCGTAGCCCGCAAGCGCGACGAGGGCGAAGATGAGGGCACCCCAGCCGGTGCGTGCGCCGACCCAGCCGTGGACGCGAGCCGCGAGCCCGATGAGACTGGGCGGCTCCACGTCGTCCTGCGTCTCCGGCGACACCGGAGCTACGACGGCGTCCGCGCCTGTGGGCGGATGCGCTGCCGCCGTCTGCGGCAGCGCAGCGCGACCGTGCCTGCGCGGGATCAGCTTGCCGTGCTGACGCGACCAGTCGAGGAACTCGGCCGCCGGCATGGGGCGCGCGTAGAAGTAGCCTTGTCCGCAATCGCACCCGAGCGAGACGAGCAACGCTTCGACCGCCGGGGCGTCCACGCCCTCGGCGACGACCTTCGCGCCCAGCTGATGGGCCAGTTCGATAGCCAGTCCTACGATCGTGCGGTAGCTCGGGTTCCCGACCAGAGGGTGAACCAGTGAGACATCGAGCTTGATCACCTGCACGAGCAGGTCCCCCAGGCGCCCCAGCGAGGAGAATCCCGCGCCGAAGTCGTCGACGGCCAGTCGCACCCCCAACGCGTCGAGCTGCGCCATGGCGCCGGCCGTCATGGGTTGGGCGGCCACCTGTTCGGTCACTTCGATCGTCAACGACGACCCCGGGAGGCGGTGCTTGAGCAGCTTGGCCGCGACTCTGTCCGGGAACCCCGGATCCGCCAGGCACTCGGGGGGTACGTTGACGGCGACCGGTATGGGAAGCCCGGCCGCCGCCCAGCGGCGCTGCTCCGCAAGAGCGGCATCCAGCATTACGTCGGTGAGCTGGCCCATGAGGCCGAGGTCCTCGAGTTGCGGCAGGAACTGCCACGGCGCGAGGGTCCCAAGAGTGGAATGGTCCCAGCGCACCAAGGCTTCGGCAGCCCAGAGCTTGCCGGTACTGAGGTCGACCTCGGGCTGGAAGAACGGCACGAGATGCCCGGCCCTGACGGCGCCCGGCAACTCGGCTCGGAGTCGTGACTCGAGGTCGGCCGCCGGCTCGGCAGTGTCGATCACTCTCACCTCATGCGGACAGGCAACTTCTCGAGCCTATTCTCGACCACACGAGGTCCGTCCTTGAGTCCCGACGACCCGGGGTACGCAAACGCGGGAGGAAGGTTCGGGGGAGGGCCGGCGAGTCCAGCAGCCCACTTCACTGTCAGCTTCGCGATGTGGGCGCCCTGGCGAATCGTGGGCCGCAGTCGCTCGGACATGAGACGCCGCGAAGCACTATCATAGGCAGTCCCGCCGGTGTGCGGCCCTCACGAGGCCGGTCACCTCCGGCGTGCACTGCGAGCCACCACGAAGGACCACCGTGAAGGGAACCATCCAGATCGCCGGCGAGCGCTGCAAGGGCTGCGCGCTGTGCGTCGAGTTCTGCCCCCGGGACTGCATCAGCCTCTCCGACGAGCTGAACCTCAAGGGTTACTTCGTCGCGGCATTCGACGAGAGCAAGGGCTGCAACGCCTGCCGCAACTGCGCGCTCATGTGTCCCGATGCCTGCATCGAGGTGGGCAAGGGATGAGGCAGCTGATGAGCGGCAACGTCGCCCTGGGTGAGGCGGCCATCCTCAGCGGGTGTACCCACTACTTCGGGTACCCCATCACCCCGCAGAACGAGATCACCGAGTACATGGCACGCCGCATGCCGTCGGCCGGCGGCGTGTTCATCCAGTCCGAGAGCGAGATCGCCGCCATCAACATGGTGCTGGGCGCGTCGGCGGCCGGGGCCCGGGCGATGACGTCGTCCAGCGGTCCGGGCATGAGCCTCAAGCAGGAGGGCGTCTCGTACCTCGTCGCCGACGAGCTGCCGGCCGTCATCGTCAACGTGGTCCGCGGCGGCCCCGGGATGGGCAGCATCGCCGGGGCCCAGTCAGACTACTTCCAGGCCACGCGCGGCGGCGGCCACGGCGACTACCGCACGGTGGTGCTCGCGCCTGCATCCGTACAGGAGCTCACCGAGATCGTCCCGCTGGCGTTCGACCTCGCCGACAGGTACCGCAATCCCGTCATCATCCTCGCCGACGGCATCCTCGGGCAGATGATGGAGCCCGTGGACTTCGACGGCCTGGTGCGCCCGCCCGAGTACGACAAGCCCTGGGTACTCACCGGCGCCAAGGGCCGTCCGCCACAGTCGATCTACTCGCTCATCTTCGACACCAAGCTGCAGGAAGAGAAGAACTGGAAGCTGCAGCGCAAGTTCCGGCTCATCGAGCAGACCGAGGTCCGCTGCGAAACAGTCCTGTGCGACGACGCCGAGATGATCGTCGTCGCCTACGGCATCGGCGCGCGCATCGCCAAGGGCGCCATCAAACGCCTGCGCGACGAGGGCAAGAAGGTCGGCCTGCTGCGTCCCGTGACCGTGTGGCCGTTCCCTGCGCCGGCGCTCAACGAACTGGCGAAGACCGTGGACGACTTCTTCGTCTTCGAGATGAGCGCCGGCCAGATGGTCGAGGACGTGCGGCTGGCGCTCGAGGGCAAGGGCCGCATCCACTTCTACGGGCGGCCCGGCGGCGTCGCCCCGATGCCGGTGGAGCTGTACCGCATCATCTCGCGCCACTACCTGCAGACGCAGTCGGAGCGGGGTGAGCGATGAGCATCGTGTTCGAGCGCCCCCGGCTCCTCAAGGACGCGGACTTCCACTACTGCCCGGGCTGCGGCCACGGCATCATCAACCGCCTCCTGATGGAGGTCATCGAGGAGATGGGCCTGCAGGAGGACGTCATCTGCGTGGCCCCCGCGGGCTGCGGCATGCTCCTCTACAACTACTTCGAGATCGACGTGATCGAGTCGGCCCACGGGCGCGGCGCCGCGGTGGCCACCGGCATCAAGCGGGTGCGGCCGCAGAACACGGTGTTCTCGTACCAGGGCGACGGCGACCTGGCCGCCATCGGCACCGCCGAGGGCCTGCACGCCGCCAACCGTGGCGAGAACATCACCGTCATCTTCGTCAACAACGGCGTGTACGGCATGACCGGCGGCCAGATGGCGCCTACCAGCCTCGCCGGGCAGGTCACGACCACCACCCCGACGGGTCGTGACCTGGACCTCGCAGGGCACCCCGTGCGCATCTGCGAGGTCTTCGCAGAGCTCGACGGCACGGCCTACCTCGAGCGCGTCGCCGTCAACAAGCCGGCCGCCGTGATGAAGGCGAAGAGGGCGATCCGCACGGCGTTCCAGTGCCAGCTCGACGGCCGCGGCTTCTCGCTGGTCGAGATCCTCAGCCCGTGCCCCATCAACTGGAGGATGGGCACGGTCGAGGCCTGCCGGTGGATCGACGACGCCATGCTCGCGTACTTCCCGCTCGGCGTGTTCAAGGACGCGGGGGCGCCGGCACCAGGCGCCGCACCCACCGATGCCGGTGATGCCGGAGTGACCGGCGCCGCGGGCGCCGCGGGCGCACTGGGCGCCACGGGCGCCGGCGCTCGAGAGCAGGAGGACGCCTGATGCTCGCCAAGACTGTCATCTCCGGGTCCGGCGGCCAGGGCGTGCTCTCGCTCGGCGCCACGCTGGCCACCGCCGCGATGCTCGAGGGCAAGCACGTGACGTACCTCCCCAGCTACGGAGTGGAGGTCCGCGGCGGCACCGCCAACTGCGCCGTGTGCGTCTCGGACGAGGAGATCGCCTCGCCGGTCGCCTCGGAACCGGATGTTGTGGTCGCCATGAACCAGCCGTCCTTCGTCCGGTTCCAGGGCGCCCTGCAGTCGGGCGGTCTTCTGTGCGCCAACTCGACCCTGGTACACACCGAGACGGCGCGCGGCGACATCGAGGTCCTCGCCGTCCCCATGAGCGAGCTGGCAAGCGAACTGGGATCGATCAAGGTGGCCAACATGATCATGCTGGGCGCCCTCATCCGGGCCAGCGACATGATCAGCTACGACGCCATGGTCGGGAACCTCGTTGAGATCCTCGGCAAGGGCCGGGCCAGGCTCCTCGACCTCAACCAGAAGGCCCTCGCGCTCGGCTACGAGTACGCCAAGGACCAGGACTACGCAAAGGACCAGGGCTGATGAGCATCAAGCAGCTTTCCGTGAGCCTCGCCAACGTCCCGGGCGCCTTCGCGACCATCAGCGAACTGCTGGGCCGCGAGGGCGTCAACATCCGCGCCATCTCGGTGGCCGACACGTCGGACATCAGCACCGTGCGGTTCGTCGTGGACGACCACGACAAGGCCAGGAACATCCTCACCGGCGGCGGCTACGACCCCAAGGAGGTCGAGGTCCTGGCGGTCGAGATCCCGGACCACCCCGGGAGCGTGCTGGCCGTGCTCAAGCCGCTCAAGACGGCCGGCATCAACGTGCACTACCTGTATCCGCACTTCGGCCACATCGACGGCAACGCGATCGTCATCCTGGGCGTCGACCGGACGGCCGAGGCGCAGAAGGTCCTCGCCGACAACTGGGTGACCACGCACGGGCCCGAGGTGTACCACATCTGACAGTCGACGCGGGTTAACGGCCGCCCGAAGAGGCTGCGCCGGCTATCCGGCTGGTCGTGCGACCCTACGGCCGACCCGCGCACGCTGCGCCCGTGATCGGGCCGTAGCGCACGACGGCACCCGTGTGTGGAGCGTGGATCATGGTGCCGTCGCCGGTGTAGATGCCGACGTGGTAGTAGGCGCCGGAGGCGCCGAAGAAGATTAGGTCCCCCGGCTGCAAGGCGTCGAGCGCCACCGAGGCGCACGCCTGCTGCTGCCCGGTGGCGCCGTGCGGCAGACTGACGCCGATCTGGGCGTAGCAGAACATGACGAGGCCGGAGCAATCGAAGCCGCTCGGGCTCGCGCCGCCCCAGACGTAGGGAACGCCGAGGTACCGCTGCGCGATCGCGACCACGTCGGAGGCGACGCCGCCCGTCACGGTGAGCTTCCGGACCGGGCTCACCCCGGCCAGGTTGGCACCTCCGTCTGCGGGCATCCGTGCCCGGAACTGCCAGACGCGATCGGCGGTGGTCATCGCCACGGCGACGGAGTAGCTCCCGTCGGCGCCCAGGGCCACCTTGCGCCAGGCGCTCCAGGCGCCGCCGCTCGCGAGACGCTTCTGCACGGTGACTGTGCCGGCGGTGGGTGCGCCCGCGGCCGTGCGGACGGTGCCCGAGTAGGTGACCGTGGCGCCGGGGGCGACCTGCGCCGCCGAGAGCCCCAGGGTGACGGCGTAGGGGGCCGCCGGGGGCGTCACGGTGAGCTTCCGGACCGGGCTCACCCCGGCCAGGTTGGCACCTCCGTCGGCGGGCATCCGTGCCCGGAACTGCCAGACGCGATCGGCGGTGGTCATGGCCACGGCGACGGAGTAGCTCCCGTCGGCGCCCAGGGCCACCTTGCGCCAGGCGCTCCAGGCGCCGCCGCTCGCGAGACGCTTCTGCACGGTGACTGTGCCGGCGGTGGGTGCGCCCGCGGCCGTGCGGACGGTGCCCGAGTAGGTGACCGTGGCGCCGGGGGCGACCTGCGCCGCCGAGAGGCCCAGGTTGACGGCGTAGGGCACGGACTGGCTCGTCGCGGCTTGCGCAGGCGCGGACAGGGCGAACGCCGCACATGCCGCAGCAGCCGTCGCCGCCAGATACACCGCGATGAGCAGGACGAGACGTCGTGACGAGGTCATCGTCCTGACGCACGCGTTCGACTCGCGCACCACGCCGCCTCCCATGCAAGGATCGCCGCCGGGCGCTCCGGGCGCGGCGGCCTGTTCGAGCCGTTCGCTGTCCGCTATCGGTCGGGCTCTGGGACTCCTTGAGCGGTGGTACGCCCGGGCTCCTTGAACGCGTGGTCCGGCGGAACCGAGCGCGCAGCGCCGGGACCGGAACCCGGGGCCCGCGGTTCCGGAGCAAGGCGAGGGAGCAGCGGCCAACCGGCCACCCGGTCGCCTACCAGGCGCTCCGCACCTGGTAGGAGCGGGTGGCCGCGCCGGCCGCCAGCGCCCAGAGGAACCAGCTGCCGTAGACGAGTCCGAAGACCCATCCGGCCATGTCGCCGAAGTCGGCGTCGCCGGAGACCACGCCGGTGATGAGCGACCAGCACGCTGCAGGCCCGATCATCGCCACGACGACCGCGGCAGACCAGCCGGCGACGAGCATCAGTCGCCGCGGCATCCAGCAGGGTTTGAGCACGAGGAGCAACGACAGCACAGCCGCCAGCAGCCAGGGTACGGCCGGCAGCCAAAGGGCGAACGAGCCCGCGAGATCGTCTGCTCCCGTTCCCCGAAGCCCCAGACTCCCTCCCAGCGCCCACCATGTCTTGAGAACGGGGTAGGGCAGCGCAAGCACAAGCGCCGCAAATCCGTACCAGGTAGCCAAGCGAGCCGGAGCGGCGCCGGCCGGTCGGGCGAAGACGATGAGCGCGAGCAGGACGAGCGCGGCGAGAGCGAGCGACCGGAGTGCCAGCCCCAGCCAGTCGACGCCGGGCGGCATCACGCCGGGCGCGATGAGACTGACGACGCGCAACACGTCCAGAGGCAGGCCGCTCGCCGTCCACAGCAGCACCAGGAGGCCGGACCACGCCAGCACCCGTGGCAGAGTCCCGCCCCGACGCCCTGAGAGGCTCAGCACGAGCGCCGTCGCCACAACCGGTGCGGCGACCAGCGGCAGCCAGTCCGGAGCGAACGATGCGGCGTACGCGGGCCGGCTGCCGAGGAGCACTCCCACGAGGCCGGTCGCGAACAACGTGGCACACAACACTAGCGCGACCCGAGCCTCACCCCACCGACCTCCTCGCGTCGTCTCCATTGCTCGCTAATACTTCTTGCCGAGCTTCATCACCCATCGATGGAACATGTGAGGGCTGACGCCGGGGGTCACGTACATGACGGCGCACGTTCCGGAGCAGACCTGCAACCCCCGCTCTTCGGCGAGCTGCAGGGCCTCCGGGGTGTCGGTCTGCTGGTGGATCCAGACAGACCTGATTCCCGCGTCGGCGACCCGACGCACCCACTCGGCCGTCTCGTCCTTCGGGACCTCGAGCACTGCCGCACTCACGGGCCCCGGCAGCGACGCAAGGTCGCGGAAGCTGGCGTCGCCCTCCACGGTCTCGCCGGCCGGATCGACCGCGTAGACGGTCTTGCCGAGCTTCTTCAGGCCTCGGTAGGTCAGTCTGGGGAAGGCACGACGACCGCTGTGACCGACGACTGCGTACCCGTCCTGGTCCTCCCAGAAGGACTCTCGTGACGACGGCATGACTCCTCCTCCATTCAACCCGATCGCTTCTCTGCAGATCAGATGATACGAAGCAGGCCGGCCGCCGGCACCGGCCTGTGGGGGAGTCTGGCTCCTGGTCAGGAGGCCAGTCTTGCGAACGTCCCTACAGCCCGCGCAGCTCCGCCGGCGGCCAGTACACGGCGAGTCCGCGGCCGATGATCTGCGCGCGGCTCACGAGGCCCCAGTAGCGGCTGTCGGCGCTGTCGGTGCGGTTGTCGCCCATCACGAAGTACATGCCTGACGGCACCCGGAACGGGCGCGCCAGGCTCCACGGCGCGGCGGGCTCCGGGCCCGGCGTGGTCGGCACGGGCACGCCGTCGATGCGCCGCACGTAGCTCTGGGACGACGGTCGCCCGTTCACGTAGAGCCGGCCCGAGCGAATCGCGAGCACGTCGCCGGGCAGGCCCACGACGCGCTTGAGCAGGGGGATAGGCCCGTGACCGTCGAACACGACCACGTCGCCACGGTGAACGGCCCGGAAGTGGTAGGTCACACGGTCGATGAGTACCCGGTCGCCCGCCTGCACCGTGTTGGCCATCGACGGCGTCGGGATCACGAACGGCTTCACGATGAACCCCTGGACGGCCAACGCGATGGCGACCGCGACGATCGCGGTCAGCCCATAGCTCTTGACGATCCGCAGCGAACCTCGAACAAATGCGCCCATCGTTCGTCTCCAGCCGTCGGCGTGTTGGCAGCCTCCACGCTGTCCCGTCCGGCCCTTATCATACGCCGCCCCGAGCTCCGCTCCGAGGGCGGATTGCCGAAGCCGGCAGTGCGTTCCTACCTCTGCACGAAGGCCCGAACGCCCCAGACAGCCAGCACCACGAGCACTGGCCTGAGGGCGAAGTTGTGGTCACGCAGCAGGTACGCACTGGCCAGATACACGAGTACGGCGACGAGAACGACCAATGGCCAGCCATGCAGCGCCGCAGCGGCCCGACCGACGTGAGCGCGCACTCGCTGCCAGATGGTGGTCTCGGGTCTCGGGATCCACTCGGCAGCTCGCGGCCCACGGTCGAAGAGCAGACCCGGCGGGACGGACTCGAGAATTTCGCGGCAGGCTTGCTGACCGCCTCGCCAGAGCGTGGGCTCCACGCTGATCGTAGCCGCATCAGAACCGATGAGGAGCACGAACCCATCATCATGTGCGACTGCGGCTGCCAGGTCGGCGTGTCGCACGGTGCAGTGGGAACCGTCGGGCATGATCACGCTCGCTCCTTCGGGTCCATAGACCAGGCGCTCCCGTCTGACCGGCGCATCGACACTGGGAAGACTACGCCCGTGGACCGGCGGTCCATTGGACTGCGGCGCCTGCCTTCCCATCGACGGCCTCAGGCGGGCCTCGCTGGGCAGGGCGAACAGCGCGTCCTTCTGCAGGGCGCTGCCGAACTCTTCCACATCGAGCGTCGTGACCTCGGCTGCCTGGGCGGCGATCTCCTCGATCGCTTCATAGTCTCGCCCGTGGATCCAGTCCATCGCCGCTCGTTGTGCCTCATGCACCGCCAGTTCCTGGGGTGGAGGCGCCAGTGAGCCGGTCCAGCCGTCGACGAGCTGCTGCCTGGCAGACTCGACCTCCTCGGCATCGACCTCCGACAGACGCTCGAAGGTCTTGGCAAACGTCTCGGTCAGCTCGGCTCGACGATCCCTGTCGGAATCCGCAGCGAACATGAGGTGTGCCGTGTCGGCATCAAGAGGATCGTATGAGACGAGCGGCGCGTAGCTCACCGCCTGCTTGGTGCGCAGACGAGCTCGCAAGCGCACGGACGCGAGCACATGGAAGACGGACGACGTGGCACTTCTCGGAACGGTTGCCCCGACTGCAACGCCGCCACAATGGTCGTCCAGGAACCAGCAAGGGAGTTCCGGCAGCAAGGGCACGAGCGGCGGCTGCTGTTGCCGCGGACCGTCGGGCAACTCGAGGCGAAGCTCCGACGGCGGTGGCCCGCTCAGCCACAAGACCGCATTTCCGCTCGTGAAGCGCTGCGCCACTACGGCGTGGAGTTGCTCAGATCTCGCGCTGCGGGAACCCAGCTCGGGCAGCCCAAGGAGGCCATACCCCGCAGCTCCGTACCGCCATACCAACAGGCTCGTGGAGACGTCGTACGGGCGGGCGGAGGCTTCCGCCTCCAGAACCTGCTTCTCGGCTTCGAGACGATCGTCGGGTAGGGCCTTGAGAGCACGGCAGATGCTTAGCAGATAGGCGGACACCTCCTCAGGGCGGCCAATCGTCGTGAAGCCCGTCACCGCACCGCCGACGAACCCGTTGTGACGCCCCCCGGCATCGGGCAGCGTCGACAGCGCCATGTGCTCAATGAGATGAGCGTAGCCAGACGTCGCCAGCGTCTCGTCGACGCGGCCGGTGCGAAACAGCAGACCCGCCGTCAGCGGCCCCTGAGATTCCGTCCAGATGGTAGTCACGCCGTCTACCTCGGTGCGATGGATCCTCATCCTCCTCCTTCCGGCCGCCCCCCGGGCGATCACGCGCGTGCCCGGAAACAGCGACGTGGCCCAGGGCGGTCCCCGGCGGCTACAAAGGGGGTAGTAGCCGGCCCCACCACCATGGCGACAGAGGCGAGCTCCCCACATCCCAACGGAGGGCTCGATGCCCCAGATCGCTCTACCTGCCATTCCTTTGAACGCTAGCAGCGCACACGACGGAGAGGCAAGGGAAGCTCGAGCCGACCCAATGCGCCTCCTAGTCGAGGACGATCGCGTCACCTGTGGGGCGTACCTCCCAGGAGACGCCCTCGAGGTCGGGCAGTTCGCGACCGTTGTCCTTGCCGATCTCCTCGTCGATGAGGGTGTTGAGCTTCGCGTTCATCGTCATCACGAGCTCGGCATCAGGCTGTCGGGAAGCTCACTTCAGGCTCGACGTGCGGAAGAGACCAACGTCGTGACTGGCGAACGCCGTGCCGCCTCGTGTCCGGTCGTCGGCCGCCGTGATGGGCTATGTCGACAGAATGTCGGCAGAATTGCCGAATCAAACAGTACCTGCGCGGAGCTCACGCTGGAAATGGCGCTGAACAGGGAAATCGTTGGAGGCGGCGGCCGGAGTCGAACCGGCGATGGGGGTCTTGCAGACGTCAGGTGGCCATGCGCAGAGATAGTCAACTAGTCGCACCAGTGCTGCACGGTCCACTTCCTGAGCGAGGCCGATGTCCAGCCCTACGCGGCTGTGATTGGTCGTGGTGAGGCGTCTTGTCGGCAGTGCGTCGGCACTCTGCCGCCGCGGCGACGATCACGATCATCATCATCATGATGCGCGGCTCGAGCCTGCCTTGGCAGGCGACGGCTGGGACAAGCGAGGCTAGGTCAACTGCGGCGTGGCACTCTTCGCGTCGGGGGCGCTGTGCGCGTGTCACCCGTCGGGCTTGCGAGCTGACGCTCCAAGTCGGTGAAGGCGCGGATCATCTCTGGCGACTCGAAGGCTCGGTTGCGCCTGCCGGCCGTCGTCTGTGAGAGCACGTTGGCCTCAGTGAGACGGGTGATTGCCTCATTAGTGGCTTGGGTGCTGCGGCCGATGAGCTCCGCAGCGCTTTGCACGGTCAGGATCGGGGCGCCGGGCAGCCTGCGAAGGAGCAGGTCGACAGCTGAATTCGCACGCACCTGACCGAGGCGCTCGCGCCAGATTCCCTCGAGGAGCTGCATCTTCTCTTCGAAAGCATCGGCGTCGGCGATAGCTCGCCGGGTCGCGGTCGCGAACAACCCAACCCAACGGTTCAGGCCTTCCTGCGCCGCACGTGAAGTCGCAGGCCCTCGGTACCGTGTCCCGGTGAGCGCGTCGACATACTCCTTCGCCCAGGTCGCCAGGATGAGAGAGACCGGCGGCACGACCTGCGAAACGACGCCTCGCCGCCTGAGAACCAGGTGAATCAGCGCCCGCCCCACGCGTCCGTTGCCATCGACGAATGGATGGATGGTCTCGAACTGCGAGTGGGCGATGGCCGCCTGCGCAACCGCCGGGAGCGTATCGTCGTTGCAGAAGTCGCAGAGATCAGCGACCAGCTCGAGGACCAGCTCTGGTGGTGGTGGGACGTACTCCGCCGAACAAGGGTTGAAGGAGGAACCACCAATCCAGTTCTGCACGTTGCGCAGCTGACCCCCATGCTCTTCAAGGCGAGTGCCGAGCAGAAGGCGGCGATGAATCTCAAGAAGAAGACTGACCGAGAGACGATCGCCCGCGACGACGTTGCCGACGGCGAAGGCCATGGCATCGATGTTTCCGAGCACTTCAGCTGCAGCTACGTCTCCCGCGGGTTCACCTAGCTTCCTCTCCGCGTCAGCGTGCAGCAGACGTCGAGCCCCGATCTCGAGCCCCTCGATGCGCGACGAGGCCACTGATTCCATGCGGAGCAGGAGACGAGCGAGGGCCTCGCTGTCCGCTAGCACGCCGACCTCGAGTCCGAACCGCACCAGCGCGGCTTCTGCCTCACTGACGTCAGCAGCCACCCGCCCCTCGAGCACGACGTCACGGCCGGCGACGGGGTCGGGCACGTACGGTTCATAGTCGCAGGAGAGGCGATCCCTCCGCGGCAAACCCGAACTCGCGCCAGTCACCCAGTGGCGTTTGACAACCTTGGCCACGTGCGCTCCCTAATCAAGCTTACGAAATAACCTTGATTATAATGTCACAGTAGTCAAGGTTGTGAAAACAGCGTCTGGCGCACGAGCTGCGCTCCTCCAGCTTATCGCGAGTCCGCAGACGCCGGGGCGCGTCTGCTTGATGCGGGCGTTAGACCTACCGTGTCAGTCCGCGAGTCTCTCAACGCACGCCACGATCGCCGGGGTCGGCTGAGCGACGCGATTGAGGAACGTGGCCTCTCGGACCTCGATGACCCTCCAACCGCTCTCCGGGGCGAAGCGCGACCGGATCTCGCGTTCGCTGACTGCCCGCGGCACGTTCTCGATCGGAAACTCGATCGCGAACTCGTGAAGGTAGTAGCGGCCCTCCGGCAGGAGTGACTCGCGAAGGTCCTGCACGAGCCGGTCGGTCTCCTGAGGGTCGAGCAGATGCATGAACCCCGAGTCCACCACGGCCCCGAAAGCGATTCCGAGCGCCGAGGGTTGCGTCGCATCGCCGAGTTCGAATGCCAAGCGGTCGCGCACCTCCTGCGGCAGGGATGACGCCTTGTGGACAGCTTGACGGACTGCTGCCTCAACGAACTCGAGCCCCACGACCCTGTGCCCGATCTTGGCAAGGTGGATCGCCAGGTCGCCGGTGGCCGAGCCCAGGTCGAGGACAGGGTCCGCCGGCGGGTAGTCCTCGAGCAGCCGAGCCATATCCGGCTGCGCCCTTCCGACCTCCCAGGGGGCGACGTCAGTGTAGATGGAGTCGAAGAAGGAATGCGGATCGGAGCCGAATCTGCTCAACGGGAACCCTTCGTGAGGTGTTGTGACTAACGCACCGCGCGTAGTCTGGGGGGCTGCGGCGTGAGTACTACGAAACCGTTGCGCGCATCAGCTTGACGCGCTTGTCAGGTCGAGATGCGCTTGACCATGACGACCGAGTCTTCGTAGTCGCCCGGTCCATACCTCTCAGCCTGCTCTTGGGTCGACATGGGTTCGACGGTGAAACCCGCTTTCTGATAGGCGCGCACCGCCCGCGGGTTGCGGGCGGAGGGACGGATTACGAAGGTGTCGACGCCGAAAGCGCGGAAGAGATGGGCCGTCAGCGTGACGAGAGCATCCGTCCCGTACCCGTGGCCCGTGTGCGCCAAGGACCGCAGCCAGATGTCGAGCTCTGCCAAGCGATGCGGGTCGTCCCGGATCTCGTAGTTGACCTGGCCCACCGGCTCACCCGCCACCTCGATGATGTAGGAGGCCTCGGTCTCGGGTGTGGATCCGTCGAAGAAGTTGTCTCGGTAGTCGCCGACGAACTCATCCCACGAGGGTGGTGACTGCTCCGGAAAGAGCGGCGATCCGAGCATCGATGGGGTCACGTCTGACCGCGCAAGCCATTCGAACACGTCACGACGGTCCAAGGGTCGTGCTGGTCTCAACGTGACCAACTCACCTGAGAGGCAGGTCATCGCTCTCCCGCCTAAGGTCTCGCGCATGACCTGCGAGCGTTGCGCTCACGGCGGCCGCGGCGCTTGAGCGCGTCAGGGTGATGCACTCGTTCGGCATGGCGCCGAGTTCTATTCCCCAGGGTCGTTGACTACCCCAAGGAACAGCATCGCGCCGCTGGTCTCGTCAACGATGGCGAAGACATACGGCCGGTCACAGATGATCCGCTTCATCTCGACCAGCTCGGGCATTCCTCCGGCGTCCATCTCGACCACCGTGGCGGCAGCGGCTTCGGTGCCCTTTTCGTCGACCTTCACCTTCGTCTTGTGGAGAACGCTGCCGATGTAGATCGGGACATCGAGATCCGCCATGCTCGAGAACTGAGCTCTCTCGTCGTCGAACGCCCGCGGCATCCCGAGGTCGGCCAGCTGCTTGTTGAGTTTCGCCGAGAACTCCACATCGAGCTTCGGGAGCGCGAGAATCACCTTCGTCGGCTCGTCGAAGGCCAGCGCCCGGCGCAGGTCGCGGAAGCCCGCGCCCTTCAGCCCATCCAGCGCGGCGGCGATCTCGACGCCCAGCTTCGGCAACAGGACGTAGAAGGCGGTGTCGCCGCCCTTGTAGGGGAGCTTCGTCGCTTGCACGGTCGCGTTCTCCGCGTACGGCATCGTGCCCGACTCATGCATCATGTCGACATCGACCGTCGAGCCGTCCTGCCTGGTGAAGGGCTGCTTGTACGTGGACTCGTGGGCGAACTCCGAGATCCACTCCCCCTTGAAGTAGACGGCGTTCGCGAGATACAGAACTGCGTTGGCCGGAGTCTGATCGATCATCTTCGTGATCATGCCGTGAGTGTTCTTCGAGACCCAGCCGTTGATGGCGCCGGGCACGTCGTCCTTTGCGAAATCGAGCGTCGCGACCTGAGCGCCGAAGTAGTAGCGGTCCGCGTCGACGAACGGCGTCTTGAACGCGATGCCCTCGCGGGCCCACAAGGAGTTCGCGATCTCGAGGGTCTGCTCAGAGCTGCGATCACCGAGCCCTCCGAGAAGAGATGCCCACCCGTCGTTAGCCTCTGACACAGTCATCTCGCCTACATGGAGGACCTGCCGCATCTGCTCGAGGGTCTCGCCGTCCGCACCGTTCGCGGTCATCGACAGCGCCGCGTGGACTGATGCCGGGGAGATAGTCGCGTTCTTGCCCGGGTCCGTGGCGGCCGCCTTCGCGAGATCGATGCCGAAGTCGTTGATCGCAGCGCTGAGGTCGTCACTCGGCTTCGCCTTCGAGTCAGCCTTGAGTGGGACCCCGGACGCAGGCAACGCGGCGTCCACCACGGTCGACGGCGCGCATCCCGGGAGCGCGACCAGTAGTAGCCCCATGACCACGCTCCCCGCGACGAACCACACGACAGTATGTTTCACTGCGCCCCCCATCGACGAGATTCCCGTCGTGAGTGACGCCGCCCAGCGAACTTGGGTTCACGGAGTTGCACACGACCGATAACGGGCTCTGCCCAACGCACCGCGGATGAGCTGCGAGCGCGCCGGCCTCCCGTGAGGCCGCCGCTGCGGCGAGCCAGCTTGATCCGCTTGTTGGGCGCGCGACTGACAATGAGTACGCGGGCGCGCACGACCAGAAATAGCGCTGAGCAGGGAAGTTATTGGAGGCGGCGGCCGGAGTTGAACCGGCGATGGAGGTTTTGCAGACGTCAGGCGGCCATGGCGAGCCGTGCGCGATCACGTCGGAAGATGCTGCACGGTCCAAGGTTCTGGCGGGGGGCCTTGGCCTGCCGTTCTCGGGCGTGACGCATGGTGCCGAGGCGTCTGGTC
Source organism: Actinomycetota bacterium (assembly GCA_036788155.1). Taxonomy (GTDB): domain Bacteria; phylum Actinomycetota; class Thermoleophilia; order UBA2241; family UBA2241; genus CAIXSE01. Next base: position 21,069 of record DAIQNY010000019.1, read on the forward strand.
AGCACCTCGTCGGCAGAGGAGCGGTATGCGGCCGTGCTATGCCGCCTTCCCGATCACGCTGCCAACCTCGCTTCGAGAGGCCCCCAGAGCGAGCAGCGACTTGACCAGCAGGTCGAGCGAGACCGAGGCATCGGCGGCCTCCATCTTGGCGACCCGTGACTGACTTGAGCCGAGCCGCCTGGCGACCTGCAACTGCGTCCAGGAGTTGCGCGTGCGCAGCTCGCGCAGGTAGTCGGCGAGCGCCAGCTTGAGCTCGATGAACGCGGCCTCCTCCGCCGTCAGCTCAAGGAAGTCGGTCGCGTCTCCGCTTCGCCAGCCGGCGGCCGCCAGGCGATCCTTCTTGGACTTCTCCATTCTGCTCACTCCTTCTCGCCGGCAATCGCATCGTAGCTGCGCAGACGGCGCTTGCAGGCATCGATCACGGCCTTCGGGGTCGCCTGCGTCTTCTTGGCGAACACGTCAGCCACGATTATGGCGTCGGCGTCGATGCGGTAGACGATCCGCCACGTGGCGTCGGCGTCGACAAGGCGCAGTTCGTGGCACCGCCTCCCGATGGCCGGCATCGGCCGCGACTGCGGCAAGCCAAGCGACTCCCCACGCTGCAGTCTGCGCAGCAGAAGGCCGGCCTCGAGGCGTGCGGCCACCGAGAGCGGCGGCGTGCGAACCTCCCCGTGCAGCCACACCAGCGGCTTGTCGGCGCTACGCCTCACAGGAGGCAGTGTATGTCAGAACCGACATAGAGATCAAGGCGCTGTGTCAACGCCGGTCCAAAGCTGAACAGTTCTCGCCGGTCCAAAACTGAACACTCTCAGTGGTCGTCGTCAGAGAGCACCTCCTTGCCTTTGCCCTTGAGCCGGTAGCTCTCACCGCGCAGCACGAGCACCTCGCTGTGGTGTACGAGTCGGTCGACGAGGGCCGCGACCGCCACCGGATCACCGAAGATCTCGGCCCAGGCCGAGAAGGTCTTGTTCGAGCTGACGATGATCGAGGAGCGTTCGTAGCGGGAGCTGACCAGAGCGAAGAAGAGCGCCGCCGCCTCGGGGTCGAAGGGGATGTAGCCGACCTCGTCGACCACGATGAGGGGGATGCGCCCGACCCGTTCCAGCTCCTCGTCGAGGCGGCCCTGGCGCTTGGCGGTCGCCAAGCGGGCGACCCACTGCTGCGCGCTCGCGAAGGCCACCCGGTGGCCGCGGCGCGCGGCCTGCACGCCGAGCGCGATCGAGAGGTGCGTCTTGCCGGTGCCCGGCGGGCCTGGGGTTGACCCCTTCTGACAGACATCCAAGATAGGGCGCGCAAGTGCCCAGAA
>DAIQNY010000020.1:0-22362 GCA_036788155.1 Actinomycetota bacterium
ATCCGCCGCTCATCGCCGGCCCTTCGGAAGAAGCCGCGCAATGCCGCGGCGCCGCATGCCCCGCGGCTGCCCGGCGGCCGCATCCGTGCCGGTGAGCTCGAGGAAGAAGTCTTCGAGCCCCTGCTCGCGGGCCGGCACCACGGCACGCACGTCCAAGCCGTCCTGCACCAGCCGACGGACCATCTCGGGCACGGCCTCCTCACTCGCCGTGACGACGAGGAAGCCCTCGTCCTCCTGCACGCCGGCCGCCCCGAACTGGCCGCGCAACACGCCGGCGGCGCGGCCCTGGTCGTCGGTGAGCACCTTGACCGTGTCGTTCTGCGGGCGCAGCTCGCTCACGGGTCCCTGCACCACCACGCTGCCCTTGTTGATGATCACTGCGCGCGTGCAGACCTGCTCCACCTCGTGCAGCAGGTGCGAGCTCAGGAACACCGTCGTCCCGGTCGCGCCGAGGTCGCGGATGAGTTCGCGTACGTCCTTCATGCCGCGCGGGTCCAGACCGCTGGTGGGCTCGTCGAGCACGATGAGCTCCGGGCTGTGCAGCAGCGCCTGGGCTATGCCCAGACGCTGCTTCATCCCGTGGCTGAACCCGCCGACGCGATCGTCGGCCCGGTCGCGGAGCGCAACGATCTCCAAGACCTCGTCGATGCGCTCCTCGCTCACCGGGCCGGTCATGCTGCCCAGCAGCCGCAGGTTCCGGCGCGCGCTCATGAGCGGGTAGAACGTGGGGTCGTCGACGAAGCCGCCCACGTGGCGCAGCGCGCCCTGCAGCTCGCCGGGGACGCGGTGGCCGGCGAGCTCCGCGTACCCGTCGGTCGGGTGGATCAGCCCCAGGACCAGGCGGATGACGGTGGTCTTGCCGGCTCCATTGGGACCGAGGAACCCGAACACGTCGCCGCGGCAGACCTCCATGTCGAGGCCGTCGACGGCACGGATGCTGCCGAACTGCTTGGCGAGACCGTGGGTGCTGAGGATGGGGGCGCGGCCGTCGCAGCTTCGCTGCCCGGGCCGCGCCCCCTCCCGTTCACTCCGCTTCTGCGCTTCGGCGACGTCTGGCGTCACGCTACTGTCCACGTCAACGAACGGAGCTTGCGAAGGCCTCCAGGTCGCCCATCGGCACCATACCGGCGGCCACGAGCGTCGTACCGTCCTGCTGCCACACGATCGCGCCCCCCAGCGGGGTGCCGACCTTGATCGCCCTGGCCCCGTTCACGTTCGTCGAGCCAAGGAGCTCTGAGGCCTTCCCCGCCTCGGCGAGCTGCTGCTTGAGTTCGGGTGTGGTCTCGGTCTGGACCAGCACGATGGCGCCGAGACCGTCGCCGTAGAGCAGCGCGCTCGCCGGTCCACCCTTGTCGGACCCCGCGAGATCGGCGGGGCTCGCCCCGCGCGGCGTCATGCCGGCGGTCTCGGCGAGCAGTTCAATCAGTGGCGCCCCGGAGCCGGTGAGCGGACCTGCCGGGCTGAGGACGTAGCCCCAGCGGAACGGCCGGGCCTCGGCGTCGCGCGCCCAGGCGAGCTCGTACGGCACCAGGTCCTGAACCTGCTCGCGCGTGAGGAGCGCGCACCGCACCTGCTTCTCGGCGCGCGCCTTCTGCTCGTCGGTCTGCTTGCCGACGTCCTCGCCGGCGCGCAGCTCGCGCCGCACCCGGTCGCCGTCGATGGTCCTGGCCGTCACCTGCGCGCCTTCGGGTGGCGTGAAGGAGAACGTCTCGGGATCGATCGCGTCGTAGCTCACCGAGGTGAACCCGTACCGCAGGACGGGCTCCGTGCCACCCTTGGCGTAGACGTCGAGCTGGAGAGGCAGCATGGTCTCGCCGTCCACGGCCGCCTCCACGTAGCCGAGGGCGGTGTCGTCCGCGGCCGGCGTCATGCGCAGCTGGTACGCCTGGCGGCCGGCGACGAGCGTCTGGCCGGCGACCTCTACGGTCGCGAAGCGGGCAACCTGCTGCAGATAGAGAGCGATCGCGTCCGGCGTGAGCATCGAGGTGTGGGGCGCCGGAGACGTGGTATCCGCCGGCGCCTCCCCGGTCACCGTCACCTTCTTCACCGTGTCCTGGGCGGCGTCGTACACCCAAGCCGTACGCTGCGCCCTGTTCACGACGACCACCTGGTCGCCGCCGCCGCCCTGTGACTCGACCCTGGCGCCGGCGTCGCTCATCCAGATGCGCCCTGATCCGCTCGACGTGAGCGGGGACTGGGCGGGCGCGTGGTCCATGCCGCTCGCCGCGGAGAGGTCGCCGAAGAGGTCATTGCGCCAGGCCACGTCTCCGCTGACGGCATCCGGGCCGTCGGCCTGAGCCATCGTGGCCAGCAGCTCCGGAGCCGTGACGCTCGGAAGCGGGTCGGACTGGCCGGCGCCTGCGACGGCGACGACCGCGACGAGCGCGACCGCGGCCACGCCGACGAGGACTGCGAGGATGAGGACCTTGGAGCGCATGACCACGTCTCCTTTCGACGAGGAGCTTCACGTAGGGTGTACCCCCGCACGCTCCCGGAGGCAACCTTACGCAAGTACGTGGCAGGGCGGGGAGGTGCGAGAGCATCGCCGGCCGGCGGGGCTGCGGTCGGTCACGGCGAAGCCCGGGGCCGCGAGCCGCTTCAGTCAGCCGCCGCCGAGCACGTACCGGCGCCAGCCGTCGAAGAACTCGCGCCAGTCGACGCCCAGACAGCCACGGAGTGCTTCGTCCATGCCGGCCACCGTGGGCTCGGCGGCGGCGACTGCCTGGACGAACGGCCGCAGCTCGGCTGCGCCCCAGTGGGAGACGACGTAGCCGACGAGCGCGCCCCCGACCTGATACCCCAGCCGCACGGCCTCCGCGTCGCCGCCGGCCCACACGTCGTCGTCGGCGAGAGATTCCGGCAGCGGCCACAGCTGGTCCCCCGTCGCCACCTCCTCGCGCAGCGAGGCGTCGACGGCCACCCCTTCGGCGGCCTCCGCGATGCCCTCCACGAGCAGCCCGGACGGCGAAGCGTCGTCAACGAACCAGCGCATGGTGAAGGCGTGCGCCAGTTCGTGCCTGAGCACGCCGTCCAGACCATCCCCTACATCGCGCAGCCAGGGCCCCATCACGCCGACGTCGTAGATGAGCCAGTCCTGCTCCGTCGTGCGGAGCGGCGGGTGGGCGAAGAAGACGAGCCGGGAAGTCGACGAGTCGACCCCGAGACCGGCGCGGACGGCGCCCGCCGAACCGTACACGGTCACGACGACGGTGGGCTCGGTGTCGATGCCCAATCGCTCGAGCCGAGGCCGCGCCCGGGCGGCAGCGGCCAGCACCACCTCGGCGCGGTCGCGCGCCCGCCGCTCCCCCAGGACGATGAGCCCGCGGCGCTGCAGCACGACGGGCTCGTGCAGCGCCATCAGGTACCTGGAGCGCAGGTCCTCCGGCGTCTCGTCGGCCGTCACGGACACGCCGTCGACGACTCCCATGAGCCGCAGGTGTCTGACTACCGCGATCCTGTCGGGCGGCCCCGCGTCGCCGAGCCGCCCCGACCCGCGGAGACGGTACACCCCTCGTGCCGGGTCGACGGGCGAGACCTGGAAGGTGAAGGAGCGCCACGGAAGCGGCGAGAGCGTGTCGAACACATCACCGAGGTCGTCGTCGGCCATCACCCCCTCCTCACTCGCGTCCGCCGAGAACCACGAGAGGAAGCCCTCGCGGTCGCCCTCGAGCAGGGCGGCGGCGGCCTGCGCTGCCTGGTGCCGCGCCAGCCGGAGCATCCGCCCGTCCGCCTGGCCGCCGTCCCCGCTTTCGGAGCCGCACCCGACCGCGGCGTGCAACGCCACGACCGCGAGGACGAGGAGGGTGAAGCTGGCGCTGTGGCGCGCTGCGGACATATGACCTCCGCTCGCCTGAGGAGACTCTGGACATCTTATCGTCCGTGCAGGAGAGCCTTGAGACACCACCAGGACACGAGCCGATGTGTGGAACGTCGCGAACGAGCGACCGCCGTCACGCGTATCCGGCGTCGACAGGGGGTAGGTGCAGGTCGACCACTCCGGAGACCATGACCCTCGTCATCTGTCCCAATCTCGCTCTCGATCGGGTGCTCGCCGCCGGGTCGGTACGGCCCGGCGGCATCACGCGCGGGCGAGTCCTGCGCGTACAGGCGGGCGGCAAGGGTGCGAACGTCCTGCGCGCGACGCTGGCCCTGGGCGGCGCCGGGCGCCTCCTCGGGTTCGCCTCGGGCCCCGGCGGGCATCTGATCGCCGGACTTGCCGCGGACGAGGGTCTCGAACTCGAGCCCGTCGAGACGGATGGAGAGGCGCGTGTATCTACCGTCGTCCTCGCGGACGACGGCAGCGTCACGCGCCTGTACGAGTTCGGGCCGGAGATGACGGCCGGCGACGAGCAGCGCCTCGTCGTCCTGGCCGGCCGCACGCCCGCCCAGCCCGGCGAATGGGCGGTGATCGACGGGGCGGCGCCGCCGGGGGTCTCGGCCGGATTCTATGCTGCGTTGACCCGGGCCGCACGCGGCGCGGGCTACCGCGTACTCGTCGACGCGACGGACCAGCACCTCGCGGCGGCGCTCGCCGCCGGGGCGGAACTCGTCAAGGTGAACCTGGCGGAGGCCTGCTCGGTGGTCGGCGGAGCCGCACAGGCCTGCGCCGACGAAAAGGATGGGGCGCCGGAGCAGCTCGCGGCCGAGGGCCTCGAGCTCTGCCGGCGCCTCGTCGCCGCCGGCGCCGGCGGTGCCGTCCTCACCCTGGGCGCCGCCGGGGCGGTGGCCTTGCTCGACGGCGCCGAGTGGCGCGTCACCACCCCGGCCGTACGTGCCGTCAACCCGGTGGGTTCCGGCGACTGTTTCGCAGCGGCTCTCGTGCTCGCGCTCCAGCGCGGTGACGATACCGCGACCGCCCTGCGCCTTGCCGGGGCAGCCGGCGCCGCCAACGCCGCCTCGGCACTCACCGGCCACCTCGACCCCGTCCTGGCATCGCGGCTGGCCGGCCGCTCCCGCGCTGGCCGCCCTTGACCTGAACCCCTACACTTGAGCCCCATGCGACCCGTCCTCTTCGAGATAGGCGACTTCCAGTTCAACAGCTTCGGCCTCATGGCGGCGCTGGCGCTCATCGTGCCGGGGCTCACCATCGTGCGGGCGCTGGTGCGCCGCCGTGGAGTGCCTTCCGAGTTCGCCTACGAGCTCATCATCGCTGCCGGGGTGGGCGGCTTCGTGGGTGCGCGCATCTACTACATGCTGGAGAACCTCACCGCCGTTCGCGCGGACTTCCTCGGCGTCGCCTTCGGCGGCATCGGCTTCACCTGGTACGGCGGCCTCATCGGCGGCTTCGTCGGCGTCGTCCTCTGGACGGTCATCCGTGGCGTGCCCCTGGACATCATCGCCAACGCCATGGCGCCCGCCACCGCGATGGGCTACGCCATCGGGCGCATCGGCTGCCAGCTCGCCGGCGACGGAGACTACGGCAGGCCGACCGACCTGCCGTGGGCGATGGGCTATCCCGACGGGACGGTGCCCACGCCCCCCGGTGTGGAGGTCCATCCCACGCCCATCTACGAGATCATCGCCATGGCGTTCGTCGTCTGGATCCTTTGGCGCCTCGCGACCCGCTACGACAAGTCGGGCTGGTGGACCTTCGGCTGGTTCCTGGTGCTCTCCGGGATCGAGCGGTTCCTCGTGGAGTTCGTGCGCATCAACCCCGACTGGTTCGCCGGGCTCACGCAACCGCAGTGGGTGAGTATCGCGAGTGTGATCATCGGCGCTGGACTGATCCTCGCGTTCGGGAACAGGCGGGCGGTGCTCGTGGGCACCGTGGCGCGGCCGGGCCGGCAGGCGCAGCGCCGCGCGGCCCGAGCATCACGGCCCTGACCCGGGACTCTCCCGGACGGCCCGCGAGCGGAGTCCCGCTCAGCCGGCCTCCGGCAGCCCGCTCGGGACGAGGAGGAGCGGGCACGGCGCCGTGGACAGAAGCTCCTTGATCACGGCGCCGTGCCCGCTCTCGAAGCTCCCGTTCCAGGACAGCACGATCAACTCGGCCTCGCCCTTGCCGGCCTCCTCCGCGATCACCTGCGCCGGGTCGCCGACACGCACGGCGACCCGGTGCCGACCGCCCTCCGGGCACGTGGAGAAGCGCATCGTGAACTCGTCCTGCCACGCACTCCACTCGTAGTGCTCCTGATCCATGATCCTGGGCGCCGGCAGGCTCCCTGTCTCTGCCGGCGTGTCGCCCGTCACGACGTGCAGCATCACGATCTCCCGCCCGCGGGCGCAGAGCGCCTCGTCGGCGACACGCATCGCCGCCGACGTGGACGGGCTGCCCTCAAGCGGGACGATCAGGCGGCGGAGGCCGGTGGGGGTGCGCATGCCGGGACGGACCAACAGCACCGGCGCGACCTGGTTGTTGAGGAGCGCCTGAGCGACGTGGCCGAGACCGGAGACGGAAGGGCCGGGCCGGCACGAGCAGCTGAGGCCGAACGCCACGGCGTCGACGGCCGTGCCGCCCACCAGACCCGCGAGCGCTTCGACGGGGTCGCCGTCGACCGCCGTGAGCTCCAGCCCTTCGAGGTCGGCGCTGGCCGGCTCCGCGATCGCCGGCTCACGCACGTGGACGCCGCGCACCTCCCAGCGGGCGGCGGCCGCGAGCGCCCGGGCGGAGCGGACCACCTCGCGGTCCGCGGTGGCGTCTGCGACGGCGACGAGGAGCGTCATTCGGTCTCCACTTGCCAGGCTTCTCCGTTTCGGCGCCGCAAGCGGTGACGTCCGGGAGAGAACTCGCGGTCCACCCCGTCCAGCTGCAGTGTCACCGGCACCCTCTCGACGGTTATACCCACGTCCACACCCAGCTTCCTCGAGCGGATGTCCAGGTGGAGACGGGAGCCGCGGAAACACAGGGGCAGACGGACCCGCTGCCAGGCCACGGGCAGCTGCGGGTCGAGCCGTAGCGTCTCCCCGCGGCGCATGATGCCGCAGAAGCCCATGACGGCCGCCTGCCACAGGCCACCCATGGTGGCCATGTGCAGGCCGGCGGCCGCGTTGCCCATGTTGTCGCCCAGGTCGATCGCCGCCGCCATCTTGAAGTAGACGGTCGCCTCGGCCACGTCGTGCAGCCTCGCCGCCACGGCCGCGTGGATGCCCGGGCTGAGTGAGCTGCCGTGGCTGGTGATGGGCTCGTAGTAGTCGTAGTTCGCGCGCGTCACTTCCTCGTCGATCTCGTCGGCGAGCACGTGGCACAGCATCACCACGTCGGCCTGTTTCACGACCTTGCTGACCAGCGTGACGTCTCGCCCGAGCAGCAGGTCGGCCGCCATGGGTCGCGGGCGCAGCTTCTCGACGGGCACGTCGTCGAACCCGTAGAACCCGGCGAACTGCTCGTAGAGCAGTGTCTCCGGGTCGAACCCGGTCACGTAGCCCTCCATCACATCCCGCCAGGCGGTCAGCTCCGGTGCCGTGACGCCGAGCCGGCGCTTGAGTTCCCGGGCGTAGTCGGGGTCGAAGCCCTCGAGCCAGGAGACGGCCTCGAGGGCCCGCTTGATGTTCCAGCGAGCGAGCACGTTGGTGTAGGCGTTGTCGTCCACACCCTCGTGGTACTCGTCCGGGCCCACCACGACCCGCACGTGGTAGCGCCCGTCGTCGTCCTTCGAGGCGCGCGAGACCCAGAACCGCGCCGTTTCGAGGAGCATCTCCACGCCCATGCTCGCCATGAACGCGTCGTCGCCGGTGGCCTTCCAGTACTCCCACACCGCCCAGGCGACGTCGGCCGAGATGTGATGCTCCATCAGGCCGGAGAGGATCGGGATCTGCTCGCCGCCCGGCCCGTAGCCATAGGGCGGCGTCGTCTCGACCCCCTTGTCGGCCGACTCCCAGGGGTAGAGCGCACCGCGGAACCCCATGTGCTCGGCCTTCTGACGGGCGCCGGGGAGGTTGCGGTACCGGTACTTGAGCATGGTCAGGGCGGTCTCCGGCTGCGTGTAGATGAAGAACGGCAGCACGAAGATCTCGGTGTCCCAGAACACGTGCAGGAAGTAGGACATGCCGCCCAGACCGCGGGCGCCGATGGACACGGTGTCCTTGTCCGGGTTGGCCGTGCTGATCATGTGGTAGATGGCGAAGCGCAGCGCGTGCTGGTCGTCTACGTCGCCGTCCAGACGCAGGTCGGCTGCCGCCCACGCCTCGTCCCAAGCCGACCGGTGTCGCCGCAGCAGCTCGTCAAAGCCGATCTCACGCGCACGCTGCAGCGCCCTGCGCGCCACCTCCGGCGAGGGCACTCTCGTCCGCGCCGAGACGATGGCCGCGAGCCGGTCCACCGTGGCGGGGTCGCCGGGCTCAAGGCGCCCACCGATCACGTCGCGTGCCTGTTGCGGCGTGCGCGCGACGGGCGACCCCGGCGCCGGGTTCGTGGTGACGGCCAGCACGTGGCCGCCGCCGTTGCGGCCTCGCGTGCTGGCGATGAGGCCGGGAGGGTCCTCGAGGATCTCGAACGCGGTCTCCCGTGTCGGGCCTCCCGCATGGGTGACTCCGATCGCGCTCTGCCAGATCAGCAGACCGCTGGAGTCCTCTAGCACGGCCTCGGCGCGCGACGCCATGAGCTGGCGGTCGTCGAGGGAGGCGAACCGGACGGTCCGCACACGGACGGTTCGTCCGCTGCGGAGTCGCTGCCGCCACAGGCGGTACACGATGCCGTGACGCAGATCCAGCACCCGCTCGTGATCGATGATCTCACCGTTGGAGAGCGTGAGCGGACTGCCGGCCACGAGCAGACGCAGACCCGTCCAGTCCGGCGCCGGGACCGGTTGGCGAAATGCCGGGTCGCCGGTCCCGTCGCCATAGACGCCGGCGACGAAGGTGGCCGGTGTGGAGATCGCCGACCCCTCCGCCAGGGCGCCCCGGGTACCCGTCTCGCCGTTGGCCACTGTGAGCCACGTCTCGACCTCCCGCTCTCGGAAGGGGTCGAACCCCTTGACCTCGAACCGCCACGCCGGGTCGTCCGCCGGCGTCGGGAAGCTGCGTTCCGCGACGATCTCCCGCATCGCCAGCTGGTCGTGCAGGATGTCGAGGAAGGTGACCGGACCGCCGCCGGCGTGCAGCACCTGCGGCGGCACCCCGTCCGGCTCCGCGCCCACGCTGACGAACACCGCGCGACGAAGCTCTGGGATGAGCATCGCGGCGTCGGTCCCCTGCCCGTTGGCAGCAGGACCGAAGGCGTCGCCCAGGACCAGCACGTCCTGCGGACGGCGGCCGCGGCCGGTCACGAGGGCACGGGCGACGGAGTGCATGGCGTCGTCCTTGCCGGTCAGGCCGATGTCGATGTACCGCGCGTCGCCGGTGACCGCCGCGTGGGGCAAGCCGGCGTCGCGCGCCAGCTCGCGCGCAAGGTCGATGCACTCCTGGAGCCCGCCCGGGAACCCGGCCGTTCGGAGCCGTCCATCGACCTCCTCACGCACCTCGGACGGGGCAGCCGCCCTGGATTCATTCAGGTCCGGCACCAGGTCGACACACCGCCGGTTGAGACGCTCCTGGACGACGTCGACGCGCAGGCCGGCGGCGGCGAGCCGATCACGCAGCGCCTCGACGGCGTCGTCGAGGTGCTCCTGCTCGAGAGACGATGCCTGCCGCCGTTCGAGCAGGCGCGGTCCTGAAGGACCGACCACGTAGGTCTCGGAGCCGCGGGAGAGATGGAGGAAGAGACGGCCCTCCACGCCCGGCCGCGCCTGCAACTGCCCGTCGACCTCGCGCACACCGGCGCTGCTGATGACGGCGATGTCAACTCCCAGCGCCGTCAGCCGTTCCACGCGGCTGCGCACCGCGGAGGCATCCGCCTCGCGGTGAGCCACGGCGGTGCCGTCCCAGCCGAAACAGACGACGGGGAACTCGCGGTCGAGCGCGCACTCGAGCGTGCGGGCGCGCGCGCGTCCGTCGTCCCCCGTCCTGGGCTTGTCGCCGCCGCTCGGCATCGTCCTCTCATCCTGCCCCATGTGCACGCATCCTGCACCGGACGGTACACTTGTGTACCTGCCACCATCAGCCCGAGGTGAGCCATGTCCCCGTTCGACGTCGCCTACGTCCGCAACCAGTTCCCGGCGCTCAAGCGGATGGTGGACGGACGCCCGGCCGCCTATCTGGACGGGCCGGGCGGCACCCAGACGCCGCAGCGGGTCATCGACGCCGTGGTCGACTACCTGGCGCACCGCAACTGCAACATCCACGGCGCCTTCGTCACCTCGGAGGAGACCGACGTGGTGGTCCAGTCGGCGCACGAGGCGGCTGCGGACCTCCTGGGCTGCGCCTGGGAGGAGGTCAGCTACGGCGCCAACATGACGACCCTCGCCTTCTTGTTGAGCGACGCCATCGCGCGCGACATCGAGGCGGGGGACGAGGTCCTCATCACCCAGCTGGACCACGAGGCCAACAGGGGCCCCTGGCTACGCCTGGCCGAGTGTGGAGCCGTGGTGCGGGAGGTCCCCGTCGACCTGGAGACGTGCACCCTGGACTGGGACGCCTTCGAGCGGCTGGTCCAGCCGGGCAAGACGCGGCTCGTCGCCGTCGGCTATGCCTCCAACGCCGTGGGCACCGTCAACGACGTCGCCCGCGCCGCCGCGCTGGCGCGCGAGGCCGGCGCGCTCAGCGTCGTCGACGCGGTGCACTACGCGCTGCACGGTCCGATCGACGTCAAGGCGATCGGCTGCGACTTCCTTCTCTGTTCGGCCTACAAGTTCTTCGGGCCTCACGTCGGCATCATGTACGCGCGCCGGGAGACCACCGGACTGCTCCAGCCGGTCCGCCTGACCACCCAGGAGCCGGATCCGCCTTACGTGTGGGAGACGGGCACTCTCAACCACGAAGGAATGGCGGGCACGACCGCCGCGATCGACTTCATCGCAGATCTGGGTGAGCGGCACCGGGGCATGGTGCAGGACCGCCTGCCCGCCGGCCTGCAGGGCCGGCGCCGGGCGGTCGTGGCCGGCATGCTGGCCGGCGAGGCCTACGAGCAGCCTCTGGCGAAGCTGCTCCGCGAGGAGCTCGCCGGCATCGCCGGCGTCACGCTCTACGGCCCGCCCGAGGACACTCCACGCACGTCCACGGTGTCGTTCACCCTGGACGGGTTCCAGGCCGGTGAAGTGTGCCGCGCACTCGGGACCCGCGGGCTGTTCACCTGGGACGGCGACTTCTACGCCCAGCGCCTCGTGGACCTCCTCGGGCTGACGCCGCGAGGAGGGCTTGTCCGCGTCGGGCTCGCCCCGTACACCACCCAGGGCGAGCTCGAACGACTCGTCGCGGCGGTCGCTGACCTCGCGCGGGCGGTGCGATGACGGCCGGCCCTGCGCGCGAGTCGCGCCGGCCGGCGACGCCGGCCGGCGCCCCTCGCGACGTCAGCATCTCTTTCAGCGGGTTCGACGCCCGACAGGAGGCCTCCGACGTCCGCGTGGTCCGGCTCTGCCTGCTGGGCTTCGGGAACGTCGCGCGGGCACTCTGCCGCTTGCTCGCCGCGCAGGAGCGCGTGCTGCGGGAGCGTCACCGACTTCGCTTTCTCATCACCGCCGCCGGGACACGCCGCGGCAGTCTCGTCGACCCGACCGGCCTGGCGCCGGCAGAGGTGCTGGTCCGGGCCGGCGACGGGCCGGCCCTGCCTCAGGCACCACGGCCGGCCAGTGACCTGCTCGCCGCCTCCGGCGCCGACATCCTCGTCGAGCTCACGGTCATGGGCGACCTCACGGCGGTCGGCACCGGCGGAGCCTCATACCGGCCGGTCGCCACCGACCACGTCCTTCAAGCGTTCCGCCTCGGCATGGACGTGGTGACCGCCAACAAAGGGCCGGTCGCCTGGAGCTGGCCGGAGGTGTCGCAGGCGGCTGCCTCGGCAGGCCGCCGCTTCCGCTGCGAGAGCGCCGTGATCGACGGCCTGCCGGTCTTCAGCCTTCTCGAGTTCACGCTCCCCGACTGTCGTGTGCTCGGGTTCGAGGGCGTGTTCAACGCCACCACCAACTCCATCGTCGATGCCATGGGAGCCGGACGGACCTTTGCAGACGCGCTCGCGCAGACACAGGCGGACGGCTACGCGGAGGCCGACCCGCGCAATGACGTTGACGGCTGGGACGCGGCGAGCAAGGCGGCCGGCCTCGCCAACGTGGTCATGGACGCCGGCATTACCCCGGAGGACGTGGAGCGGCAGTGCCTGCGCGACGTGCCGCTCGAGCAGATCCTGGGGGCGCGAGAAGCCGGCCGACGCCTGCGGCTGGTCACATCGGTCTGGCACGAGGCGGCCGGCGGAGCTGCGCCGGCCGGTCCCGTCCGCGCCCGCCTCCACGCCGAAGAGCTCGACGTGGACCACCCACTGGCGGCCGTCGGCGGCGAGTCGCTGGCGGTGCTGCTCCACACCGACCTCATGGCCGACATCCTCGTCTGCGAGCGCCATGCCCTGGTGCCCCAGACCGCCTACGGCGTGTACGCCGACCTGTTGCACCTGTGCCGGACGAGCTGACAAGAACTGAGGAACCGGGCGGGCGAACGCCGGCGGCCCCTCGCCCACTCGTCGAGACGCCGGCGGCCGCGGACGACGGCACCTTCGCCGGGGCTCCCGGACGGCCGGAGCGACGACCGTCCTGGCTGCGCGCCGCCGTGGTGTCGCTCGTCGTCCTCGCCGCCGGCTCGGCGCTGGGCGCCGGCGCCTACCACGTCGAGCGGTCCCGCTCCATCCAGCCCCCGAGCGTCCAGCGCACCGCGGACGGCTGGATCGTCACCGCCCACAACCAGCGCGAGTTCAGCGGCCTCGCCTTGAGCGACGGGGGACTGTTCTGGCAGAACGGCGCCGCCATCGAGTATCTCCGGCTCGACGACGGACGCCTTCGCCTGCTCGGACCCGGGCCGGGCATGCGCACCACATGGGACCCCGCCGCCGCCGACCGATACGTGGTGTGGTTCGAGGCCGAGCGCCAGGAGAGCCTGGCCGCGCGGGCCGTCGTCTACGACACGAGGTCAGGACGTCGCAGGCCACTCGCCGACGTCGGGTCCGTGCGTTCGTACCCGTCCGTCTCCGGCGACGTCGCCGTGTGGTGCTCGGCCCGCGCGATCGGGGAGCCCTCGGTCAACGGGCTACGCATCGGCAGAGGTGCGACGTTCGAGGTGGCGCCGGGGGACGGGGCTCCGGTCGTCTCCGGCGGCCTGGTCGTGTGGGCGACGAGCTGGACGGGGCCGTTCGTCGCCGCCGAGCTCGCCAGCGGCGCGAGCTGGCCGGTCACGGCCGGGTTGCCCGGCGGACGGCTGACGGGGCTTGCCCTGGCCGGCCGCACGCTCGTGTGGGGCCAGTCGCCGGACGCCGCCGGCTCCGGCGTCGTCTCCGCCGTGTCCGTAGACGGCGGCGAGACGACCACGATAGCGGAGGACGTCACCGGGTTGTCCGGCCCCGCCTACGACGGCCGGACCATCGTCTGGGGTGAGCGCACGGCCGGCGGCGCTCGCGTGATGGCCGCCGGCGCCGATGGCGGCGAGGTGTCCCAGATCGCCGTCGCGGAGGGAGAGGTGACGGAGGTCGCCGTGCGTGGCGACACCGTCGCCTGGATCGCGGCGACCACCGCCACCCAGCACCAGATCGTGGTCGCGAGGCTGCCCCGGTGAGCGTCCTCCCCCGCGTCCGCAGGACCCCGGCCCGGCCGAGCCGGGCGCGGGACCGCCTGCTGCTGCTCCTCCTCGTGCAGCTCTGGGCACTCAACGTGGCCGACCTGGCGCTGACCCGCTACGCCATGTGGCTGGGCTTCGCCACGGAGTCAAACAACGTGATGGACTTCTTCCTGCGGGCCGGCACCGTGCCGGCCCTCGCCTTCAAGGTGGGCATCGTGACCGTCGGCGCACTGATGCTGTGGCGCCTCCGCGTGTACCGCGTCGCGACGGTGGCGGCGGCGCTGCTGGCCGCCGTGTTCGCCGCCGTCGTCGTATACCAGGCGCTCTGGGTGCTCAGCATCCGTTGAACTCAGCATCTACTGAGACGTACGCACGGCCGGCAGCCCGGAGAACGCGGTGCGTCCGGGCCGCCGGCCGCTTCGGTGAGGGCGAAGAGGACCGCCTGAAGGTGCCCTGCCGGCTCAGACCCCCTTGGGCGCCGAACCGAGGCGGTCCTTGACGATCTTGGTCGCCTCGGCGATCACCTCGAGACTGCGGTCCACCTCGGTCTTCGTGTGGGCCGTGCTGGCGAAGAAGCGCTCGAAGTTGAAGTTGTGGAAGTACACGCCGCGCGACTGGCACTCTGTCTGCAGCTGCTCGAAGAACCCGGTGTCGCTGGCCCTCGCCTGACGGTACCTGGTCACGGGCTCCTCGTGACCGAAGAACACCTGCCACATGGGCCCGACCTGACTGATGTACGCGGGCACACCGTTCTCCTCGAAGATGCCTCGCATGCCGGCGACCATGGCGTTGGCTATGGTGTTGAGGTGCCCGTAGACGCGCTCGCGGTCGTTGATGAGGATGTCGAGCGCTGCGTTCATGCCGGCCAGCGTCATGGGGTTGCCCGAGTAGGTGCCGCCGTGCAGCACGGTGCCGTCGGCCTCGAGGTCCATGAGCTCCTTCTTGCCGCCGAACGCAGCGGCGCCCGGCGTCCCGCCGCCGACCGCCTTGGCCACGCAGGTGAGGTCCGGCGTGACGCCGTAAAGCTCCTGTGCACCGCCGAGGGAGACTCGGAAGCCGGTGATGATCTCGTCGAAGATGAGCACCACGTCGTTCTCGTCGCAGATGCGGCGCAGCCCCTCGAGGAAGCCCGGCACCGGCGGGATGATGCCGGCGTCGCCCAGGATCGGCTCGGCGAGCACGCACGCGAGCTGATCGCGGTGACGCTTGACGAGCACCTCGACCGCCTCGATATCGTTGAACGGCGCGACCACCACCGTCTCTTCCATGGCCTTGGGGATGCCGGCCCCCGAGGGCAGTGTCCGTGGGAACTTCTCCGTCCCCCAGGCGCCGACGGCCGGGACGTGCGAGTACGCGTGGCTGTCCAGGAAGCCGTTGTAGCTCCCTTCCCACTTCATGACCTTGTCCTTGCCCGTGTACGCCCTGGCGAGCCGGATCGCCGCCTGTGTGGCCTCCGAGCCGGAGTTGGCGAAGCGCAGCTGCTCGATGCCCGGGACGGCCTGCACGATCTTGCGACCCACCTCGTAGTCGAGCTCATGCGGGAACGTGTAGAGCATCCCGCCCTGCGTGATCTGCGCGATGATCGAGTCGAGGATGGGCTTGGGCCGGTGACCGAAGATCATGGGGCCGTAGCCGATGCACCAGTCGACATACGCGTTGCCGTCCACATCGAAGAAGTAGGCGCCCTCGCCGCGCTCCATGACGATGGGGCGCGTGCCGATGAGGCGGGCGTAACTGGACTCGCCGCCGGAGATGACCTCCTGGCACTTGGCGAACATCTCCTGGGTCTTCTTGAGATGACTGTCGTCGATGATGTTGGCTGCCATCGGGTGCGGTCTCCTTCGCGAACGGCCGGGCGCGGCACGGCTACCCACGGGTGCGGGGCCGGGTCCCCGGAAGGTGCAAAGAAGTCTACCGAATGGGAGCCGCTCCGGGAACAGGCGCCTTGTCGCGAGCCAGAGCAGGCCTGCCCGCCGCCCCAACGGTCGCGCCGCCCCGGCGGTCGGCCCGGGCGAGATCCCACATCCAGCGCAACCCGGGGTGGAAGACCATGTCGTGCCCGCCCTCGAAGAGCACGAGGGTGGCCTGGCCAGACTTCCGGGCGAAGAGCACTCGTGGATCCGTCGAGCCGAAGTGCGTCGGTCCCTCGATGGAGCGGTGCAGCGCGGGAGGCAGAGTGTTGCGCCGGATCTCCGTGACGGCGGCTCGGGGGATGCGGTCGGCCGCCGCCGCGAGCTGGTTGAAGGCCCGGACGGCGTGGTCCGGTCGCACATCCCTGTCGCCGAGGCCGTGCCCGATGTAGACCGGCACGGCCGCCGTTCGGGCGCTGGAGAGATGGGCGCGCGGACTCCGAGAAGCACAGCGTTCGCGCGCACCTGCGCTCTTCGACGGGTCTCCGCCGCACGACGCCCGCAGGTGCCCCGGGTACCGGGTCTGGGGCCGCCTCCGGGACGTGTAGCCGTACCACTCCACAAGGTCGTGGACCGGCACCCAGGCGACCGCGCCGGCGAGGAGTCCGGGGTGGCGGCCGGCCATGAGCAACGACATCATGCCGCCGCCGGAGAAGCCGATGACGAAGACGCGACGCTCGTCGATCGCCGCTCGGTCACGCGCCCAGCCGATGGCGTCGACTACGTCCTGCACGGCGAGGTCGGAGCCGGTCGCCGTCGCCTTGTCATTGGGGCCGCGGAAGTTCGGCGCCATCATCGACCAGCCGTGACGTTCCGCCCAGCGTGCGAACGGCACCCCAAGGCGCTGCTTGTAGCTCACGCTCCACGAGTGCAACACGACGAGCAGCGGCCGGCCTTCTCGCCGCGCTGGCAACCACAGGGCCGGCTGGCGATGGCCGTCCACCGAGGAGGGGATCCGTACGTCCCGGATCCGGGGCACCCTCTCCCGCCACGCGGAGAACGTCTCCGTGAACCGAGGGTAGGCCTTCGCCGTGGTCACTCCGTCGAGGCGCCTGAAGCGTGGCTCCTTCCGGCCGGCGACCGGCGCGGAAGAGGGCGGCGCGAGCGTAGAGGACGGCGACACGGCCGGCCCCCGGACGGCCGACGCGGCGGGTGAGCGCTCGCCTGCCGACACTCCGTCAAAGGCGAGCGCCACAGCCCAGATGAGCACGAGCAGCAGGGGGATGAGTAAGAGTCGCGCGGGCCGCCGCGGCGGCCCGTTGCCGGTGCTCATGATGCCTCCCGGCCTCTGGCAGTCGCTCTTCCAGCTTCCTCTTCCCGCTCACGCCGAAGGAGCACCGCCGGCCGTGCGCTGGTACAATCTTCTCCCCGACCTCAGCCGCCGGAGTGTGCATCATCTTCTTCGGGTCTTCCCGGGCAGCTTCCACGAGCCGACGTGCGTCCGGTCACGCCGGGTGGCTGGCAGCCGTTATCGCTCTCGCCGTTCTTCCGCTGCTGACCGGTTGCGCCGTCGGCAGTGACGGGAGTACCGGGGCGTCTGAGGTCTCGTCCTCGTCGACGCTGAGCGGACGCGCGTCCGCGGACGAACGTGCCCTGGACGCATCGAATCAGCCCGCAGTGCCTTCTTCGGATATGCCGGACCCGTCCGATGACCAGTCCGACGCTTCGACTGCGCCCCCCGAGGAGAGCGCCGCGTCCGCATCTCCGTCCGCGTCTGCGACTCCGGAGACCTACATGCTGACGGCGGCCGAGGTCCACCGGGAGCTCAAACGTGTCGCCTGCGGCGTGGCGCTGACCCTGACCACCTATGATGCAGGAGCCACGCCGGCGCAGACCGCACGCCGAGTCACGGCTGACCCGATCCGCCGCGCCCGCCTCGAGAGATCCGCTCAGCCGCTGTGTCGCGCCGGCTGGTGGTCCAGCGGGCGCGTCGTGTATCCGCAGATTGGCGGACTGACCGGTGACCGGGCGTCCGTGATGGTCGTAGTACGGCGGGAGGCCGGCACAGAGTCGGATCCCGCGTGCGTCGAGACCCGCACCCTCGACATTCGCCTCGTCCGGATAGACGGCGCCTGGGTCTTCGATCGCTTGGCGTCCGCCGGGGGGACCGCGATCGAGAGGCCGGCCGATCTGTCCGCCCCGGCCCGGGCAGTGCTCGATGACCCCCGCATCGAACTGCCCGACACGGCGCGCTGGGACATCTACCGAGGTGACGTGACGCCGTCCCTCCTCCGGCTCATGTCGGCCGTGGCCGACCGGGGCCCGTACGGCGTCGTGGTCCTTCGCACCGGCCACCCACGCTACGTCTTCGGCACCACCCGGCTCAGCCAGCACACGGTCGGCCAGGCCGTCGACCTCTACCGGGTCCGCCGGTCGCTGGTCGTGGAGCGCACAGCTTCCGGAGCTCCCCGCACGCTGGCGCGCTGGCTGTGCGGACGGGCGGACCTCGGTCAGCTCGGGTGTCCTTGGAAGCTCACCGACGGCGGCGGTCGATCGTTCAGCGACACGGTGCACCAGGACCATCTGCACATCGCCGTCCGCTACTGAGCTCCTCGGGTCCGAGGCTGCAGACGAGCAGATCCTCCTTCCGCGACCCTAGACCATCGCCGCCAGCAAGCTCACGCCGACGATGGTGCAGACGATGCCCGCCCACTGGTTGGGCTTCGGGCGCTCGTGGAGCAGCACGAAGCCCAGGACGACGGCGAAGGTGCCGAACTGCGTGGTCGTGACCCCGGCCACCGTGGCCGGTCCCAGCGCGAAGGTGATGGTGAGCAGGGAGAGGCCGGCGAGCTCGAGGACGCCCGCGCCGACGGCCCTGGGCCGCAGGACGCGGGGCACGGCGACGCTGCCGGTCAGCAGTGCGACCGGCAGCGTCACGAGCAGCGAGACGCTGCGCGAGATCGCCGCCTGCGAAAGCCAGTCGATGTCGCTGTAGTTGTAGCAGAGCATGACCCCCGTGAAGAGCAGCCCGGCGGCGAACGCCCACGGAGCGCCGCGCGTCGATCCCGCGCGCCCCTCGAACGACGTCAGGACGGCGCCGGCGACGCAGAGCATGAGCGCGAGCGCCAACACCGGCGTGACCGGCTCGCCGAGCAGGATCACGGTCACGGCGAGGTAGGCGCCCTGCAACGAGACGAGGGCGGAGACCAGGCCGAGGTCGCCTATCTCCAGGCCCCGGAGCAGACAGAAGAGGGCGCCGAAGTAGAGGACGCCGGCCAGCGCCGCAAGGCCGGCGCCGGCCCACTCGCCGTCGCTCGGGAGGCCGCGAAGCACCAGCGCGACCGGGACGATGATGACGGCGCCGGTGCCCAGCACCCAGACCATCTGCGTGAGTGCACGGGTCTCTCTCGTCACCCGCTGGGAGAACATGTCGCTGGTGGCATACGAGAGCGCCGAGAGCAGGCCTGTGAGGATGGTGAGCACGGCGAGAGTCTACCGGAGTCGGCGACTTGCACCCTCCTCCCCTCGGCGGGAAGGATGGTGGGCATGGACGAAGGCCGCCAGCGCAGAGGACCGGACCTCCCCGTCGCCCCCGATTGGTTCGGCCTGACATGGGTGACCGCCCGCACGGCGGTGATCACGGAGCCGCACATGGACGATCTCCTGCGATCCGGGCTCTGGTACTTCCGGGGGCGTGACCGTGACCTTCTCGTGGACACCGGCAACGGCATTGGCCCCCTGGCCCCCTACCTGGCGCGGATCACGCGCGCAGGGCGCCCGCGCGAGGTCGTGTGCGTGTGCACGCACGCGCACATCGACCACATCGGCGGCTTCCACGAGTTCGAGCGGCGACTGCTCCACCCCGCGGAGCACGACCTCATGAACCGGACGTACGGCGGCGTTGCGCTCGTCTCGGCCCTGTGGCCGGAACCTCTGCTGGCCCGCCTGGCCGAGAGCGGGTTCGTCCCGCCGCCGCTGCTCATCGACGCCGTGCCGTTCCCGGGCTTCGACCCCTACACCTTCCGGCCCGGTCAAGCCGGCCCGACCCACCTCGTCCGCGGCGGCGACGAGATCGACCTCGGGGACCGCAGGTTCACCGTCGTCGACCTGCCCGGTCATACGCCGGGCAGCATCGGGCTCATCGACCACGAGGAGCATGCCCTGGTCTCCGGCGATGCCGTGTACGACGGAGGGCTTATCGACACGCTGCCGGAGTCGGACGTCGGGCAGTACCTCCGGACGATGGACCTGCTGCGCCGGCTGGACGTCGACGTGGTCTACCCCGGCCACGGACGGCCGTTCGACCGCCGCAGGCTCAGGGAGATCGCGGAGGGGTACCTGCGGGCAAACGGCGACTGACGGATACCGGCTCGCCGCCGCGGCCGGTCACTCGAGCCCTGCGACCGCGAGCAGCGTCACCGCGATGCAGGTGAAGACGACGCCGGTGAGTTGCACCCGGCTCAGCCTCTCGCGCAGGACGACCAGACCGAGGATCACCGCCCACGTCCCGGCCTGAGCGACGGCGACGGATGCTATCGCCACCGGACCCAGACTGACAGCGACTGCGAGAGCGACGAAGGCGGCGGCATCGACGGCGCCGGCGACGGCGGCCCTGCGGCGCAGCCCGCGCGGAAGCACGAGGCCGCCGGACAGCAGCGCGACCGGCACGATGATGACGCACGTGGCCGTCCTGCCGATAGCGGCGAGGGAGAACGGCGGCAGTGCCGTGGCCTCGGCGAAGAAGAGGAACGTGCCCGCGAACAGTGCCGCCGATAGCAGAGCCCAGCCGGCGCCTGCCGTCGCCCTGGTCCGGCGCGATGCTCCGAGGGGCCCGTCCGCACCCCGCTCGATCGAGGCCATGAGCCCTCCGGCCACGGCCAGCGGCAGCCCGATCCAGGCGACAGGCGGGAGCGCTTCGCCGAGCAGGATGGCGCCTATCGCGGCGAAGCCGCCGCCGAGCGACCCGAGCGGCGTGACGACTGAAAGATTGCCCGTCGCGAGCCCCTTGAGCAGGGCGCCCAGGCCGAGCAGTTCGAGGACCCCGCTCCCGGCTGCGAAGGCGGCGGCCCGCCACTGCTCCTCGCCGCTCGGGATGCCGTCGACGATGAGGGCCAGCGGCAGGAGAAGCGCGAGGCCGACGAACATCACCCATAGAAGCGCCGTCCACAGCGACGCGGACCTGACGATGCGCACAAGCAGGTAGTCGTGGACGGCGTAGCCAAGCGCCGAGGCAAGGCCGGAGGCGACGGTGAGCATGCGCCTACTCTACTTGACGCATCGTCGCGCCCTTTCCGGCCCGAGGCGCCGCCCGAGGGAAGAAGCCATCAGGGGGTGGGGCGCCCGGGAGGGGCGCGCCTGCACCGGCGGCGCGGCGCGCACTCCCGGCTTCCCGATCAGACGTCGGTGGCGCAGACGGTGAGGTCGGCGAACCTCCGCGGAGCAAGGTCCTTGTGCTTCTCGGCTATGGTGTCGGCCAGGACATCGAGCCGCGCGTAGTCCTCAGCGCGCGGCATGCCCTTGGCCAGCACCGGCTCGAGGAACTCGACCTTGAGCTTGTTCATCTGGCCTACCAGCGTCTCGACGGTCTTCCCGGCCCAGCCGTACGAGCCGACGACGGTGGCGTACTTGGTCTTCGGCCGCAGGGCGTTGGCCAGCACGGCGGCGTACATGGCCAGCGGGTGCGGCCCGGTGAGCACCGTCGGTGTTCCCAGGACGACGGTGCCGGCGTGCACCAGCGAGCTGGCAAGTTCGCCGGCGTCGAGCGTCGTCAGGTCGAACCGCTCCACGGCGACTCCGCGATCGGTGAGCGCCGCCGTCAGATGGTCGACCATCATCCGTGTGCTGTCGTGCATGGTCACGTAGGGCAGACAGACGACGTTCTGCGGCTCCCCGCCGGCCCAGTCCCTGTATGCCTCGATGATGAAGGCCGGATCGTCGTACACCGGTCCGTGACTGGGAGCGATGATCCGGATGGGATACTGCGTCACCTTGTCGACGTTCTTCAGCACCTGGGCGCCGAACGGCATCATGATCTCGGCGTAGTAGCGCTTGGCCCCGTCGTAGACCTCGTGCTTGTCGGCGAACACGTCGCTCGTAGCGTAGTGCGAGCCGAAGAAGTCGCAGCTGAAGAGGATGCCGTCCTCGTCCAGCCAGGTGCTCATGGTCTCGGGCCAGTGCACCCAGGGGGTGAAGAGGAACGTCAACGTCTTGTCGCCGAGACTGAGCGCGTCGCCGTCGGCGACCACGTGGAAGCGCGCGTCGTCCACGTGCAGGTGGTCGATCAGCATCGCGCGGGCCTTCTCGTTGCAGACTACGGTGAGGTCCGGGAAGCGCTGCAGCAGCTGCGGCGTGCAGCCGGAGTGATCCTGCTCCACGTGGTGGATGACCAGGTAGTCCGGCGCCGGCAGCTCGTCGAGCTGGGCCATGAGCGTGGCGCTCTTGGCCGGGTCCACTGTGTCGATCAGGACGTTCTTCTCGCCGCCCTGGATGAAGTAGGCGTTGTAGCTGGTGCCGTCGGGCAGCGGGATGAGGGAGTCGAACAGTCTCCTGTCCCAGTCGACCGCGCCGATGAGGTGGACGTTCTCTCGGATCGTGCGTGGCTTCATGGTCACCTCGACGTGAGGGGGTGGCGGTGCTCGTCGACACCGAGTATATCCGCGCCCGGAAGCTCCGCCTGTTCACCTTCCGTCGTCGACGAGCAAGCCGCGCGAGGCCGCGCGACGGGATGAGGCCGCCGGGCGCCTGCGCCCGGCGGCCGGCTAGCGCGTCAGCTCGTTCGCGAGCTGCTCCAGGAACAGGCCGACGTCGGTCACGATCCCGATGGCCTGGAAGGAGCCGCGGTCGGCCAGTTTGGTGACGACCGCGGGATTGATGTCGGCGCACACGGTGCGGACGCTCGCCGGCAGCATGTTGCCCACGGCGATGCTGTGCAGCATGGTGCTCAGCA
>DAIQNY010000021.1:0-22225 GCA_036788155.1 Actinomycetota bacterium
GGCAAGACGTACAGCATGCTCGATGCAGCGCACATGCGCCAGGCGGAGGGCGTGGATGTCGTCGTCGGTTATGTCGAGCCGCATGGACGGGCTGAGACAGAAGTCTTGCTGGAAGGACTCGAAGCCATTCCGCCGAGTTTTGTGGAATACCAGGGCGCGACTCTGCGCGAGTTCGATCTCGACGCGGCGTTGGCAAGGCGTCCCGAACTGATCCTGGTGGATGAGCTGGCACATACCAATGCGCCGGGCATGCGGCATCCCAAGCGCTACCAGGATGTCGAGGAACTGCTTGCGGCAGGCATTAACGTTTACACGACCGTGAATGTGCAGCACCTCGAAAGTCTGGCCGATGTCGTGAGCCAGATTACCGGCATCGTCGTGCGTGAGACGATCCCCGACTCGCTGCTTGAACAAGCCGACGAGGTCGAGATGATCACCTGCCCGGAGTGTGGTCACACGTGGCCTGGCTGAACTACCCCGAGCTCCTCTCGGAGGCCTGGGCCGCTCACCAGGCTCCGCGTGATCCGGACGCTCCCACCGTCGTCTCCACGTTCGCCGGCTGCGGCGGCTCGTCGCTCGGCTACTCGATGGCCGGCTACCGCGAGCTGCTCGCCGTCGAGTGGGACGCGAACGCCTGCGAACACCTGCGCGCCAACTTCCCCGGTCTCGACGTCTGGCAGGGCGACATCGCCCAGCTCAGCGCCGAGGAGGTCCTGGAGCGCACCGGTCTCGTGCCGGGCGAGCTGGACGTCTTCGACGGTTCGCCGCCGTGCCAGGGCTTCTCCCTCGCCGGCAAGCGCCAGCTCGAGGATCCGCGGAACGGCCTCTTCCGGGAGTACGTGCGCCTGCTGACCGCACTGCGGCCGCGGGCGTTCGTCATGGAGAACGTCTCCGGCATGGTCAAGGGGAAGATGAAGCTGCTCTTCGCCGAGATCCTCACTGAGCTCAAGGCCTGCGGGTACCTGGTCTCGGCCCGGCTCCTGAACGCTACCTACTT
Organism: Actinomycetota bacterium; assembly: GCA_036788155.1. Lineage (GTDB taxonomy): Bacteria > Actinomycetota > Thermoleophilia > UBA2241 > UBA2241 > CAIXSE01. The sequence goes on from DAIQNY010000021.1 coordinate 998, forward strand.
CGGCGTCCCCCAGGCGCGGCAGCGGCTCATCTTCATCGGGGTCCGCGAGGATCTCGGCGTCGAGCCGTCGCACCCCAGAGCCGAGACGCGACCAGTCACGGTGCGCGAGGCCTTCATGGCGCTGGAGCCCAGGGTCTTCGCGCCGCCGGCGCGCGGGCAGCTGTTCGTCTTCCCGTTCATCCGCCCGGGACAGTCGGCGATCGACACGGTGCCCCGCGAGGTGCTCGCCCACTTCGTGCCCCGCATGGCGCGCCGCAAGCCGGGCGGCTTCGGCTTCCACACGGTCTGCAAGCGGCTCGCGCCGGGTCGCCCGGCGCCGACCCTGCCCAAGACGTACATCGCCTACTCGCACACCCCGATCCACCCCACCGAACATCGGCACCTGGCGGCGGAGGAGCTCGCCCGCCTGGCGAGCTTCCCCGATGAGTACTCGTTCAGCGGCAGCTACGTCGACCGGCACGCCCGGATCGGCAACTGCGTCCCGCCGCTCTTCATGCGCGCCGTGGCCACTCACGTTCGGAGGGAGATCCTTGAGGCTGCCGCGTGAGTCGCACGACCGCCAGGGTCTCAGCCCGCGTGAACGAGGTCTACGCCATGCTCCTCAACGGCCTGCGCCGCGAGCAAATCGTGAAACTGGCGCGCGAGAAGCACCACTGGGGGGTGTCCTCCCGGACCATCGACACCTACATCGCTCTCGCCAAGCAGCGCTTCGAGGAGGAGGCCAAGGTGCGCCGCGGCGCCGAGCTCGGCAAGGCGATCGCGCGCCTCGACTCACTGTACGCGAAGGCGCTCGCGCGCAACGACAACCGGACGGCGCTGATGGCCGAGCGCGAGCGCATCGAGTTGCTCGGTCTGCGCAGCTCCGGCGCGGACGACGCCGACGACCTTCTCCGCTTCCTCGACGCGCTCGAAGGCGGTGAGTGATGGTGATCCGGCCACTCTCGCCGAAGCAGCGCGCCAGCCGCAGGGCTGCGACGCGGCGGCTCAACATATGGGAGGGCGCGGTGCGTTCGGGCAAGACCTTCTCGAGCCTCGCCGCCTGGCTTCGCTTCGTGATCGAGGGACCTGACGGCCCGCTGCTCCTGTCCGGCAAGACGGAGCGGACCGTCCGACACAACATCATCGACCCGCTCACCGAGATGCTCGGGTCAAAGCGCTGCCAGTACGTGCAAGGGCGCGGCGAGCTGCGCATCTTGGGCCGGCGCATCTACGTGGTCGGCGCGAATGACGAACGCGCCGAGGAGAAGATCCGCGGCCTGACCCTGGCCGGGGCCTACGTCGACGAGGTGTCCACCCTCCCGGAGTCGTTCTGGCGCATGCTCCTGACCCGCCTCTCCGTGGAGGGGGCGCGGCTGTTCGCGACCACCAACCCGGACGCGCCGACGCACTGGCTGAAGCGCGACTACCTCGACCAAGCCGCCGTGTGGATCCGTGGCGGCGGCGAGATGATCCTCGGAGACGAGAAGGCGCTCGACCTTGCGCGGTTCTCCTTCCGCCTGGCCGACAATGAGACCCTCGGCTACGCCTACGTGGAGGGGCTCAAGCGGGAGAACACCGGCCTCTGGCGGCGACGCTTCATCGATGGGGAGTGGGTCGCCGCAGAGGGCGCCATCTATGACATGTTCGAGGTCGGATCCGGCGGCCCTCATGTCGTGCGCGAGCTGCCCGAGCTGCGCGACCTGCGCCTGGCGATCGACTACGGCACGACCAACCCGTTCGTCGCTCTGCTCATGGGCGTCTCGGCCGAGCCGCGGCTCTACGTGGCGCGCGAGTGGCGTTGGGACTCGAAGGTGCGGCATCGGCAGCTCACCGACGAAGAGTACGTCCGGCATCTCGACGCCTGGATCGCGTCCGGGTGCGACGGACTTGCATCCGGGGCGGCGTGCATCGAGCGCGTCGTCGTCGACCCGTCGGCGGCCTCCTTCCGCGCCGCCTGGAAGCGGCATTTCGGCTACGCGACGCGGCCGGCCGACAACGCCGTCGAGGACGGCATCCGCGAGCAGGCCAGCCTGCTCGCCGGCAACTGGCTCGCCTTCCACGAGTCGTGCGCCGAGACGATCGCCGAGCACTCCGGCTACGCCTGGGATCCGAAGGCCACGGAGCGGGGCGAGGACGCGCCGCTGAAGGTGGCTGATCACGGGCCCGACGCCTGCCGCTACGGCGTCCGATCCTACCGCTCCACCTGGCGCCGTTGGCTGCGCTTGCCTGTCACCAGAGACGAGGAGGCCGCCTGATGCCCCTGCCGACCAACCCCAAGCAGTCGTGGCCGCCGCGGACGGAGAACCGCGACGACCTCGCCACCTGGTCCGCCTGGTACTCCGGCGACCCCAGGCGGCTGATGGCCGACGCCGCTCCAAGGCAGCAGAGCAGCACGGTCGCACGCCTGTTCTTCTGGAAGGGGCGCGGGCATCCCAAGACAGGCAGACCCAAGCCGGGCATCCACTTGCCGCTCGCCGGTGAGGTCGCGAGCGTCTCGGCCGACATGCTTTTCGGCGACGCTTTCGACCTTGTGCTTAGAGACGAGAAGGCGACCAGCCGGCTCGATGAGCTGCGCGCGACCACGAGCCTCCAGAACCAGCTCCTCGAGGGGGCCGAGATCTGCGCCGCGCTCGGCGGCGTCTACCTGCGCGCGAGCTGGGACGTGGCGGTCGCCGACGAGGCCTTCTTGACCACCGTGCTCCCCGACCATGCGGTCCCCGACTTCCGCTACGGGCGTCTCGCGGCGGTGACCTTCTGGCGCGAGGTCGACGCCGGGGACCACCAGACTGACGTCGTCTACCGCCACCTCGAGCGCCACGAGCCGGGAGTCGTGCTGCACGGTCTCTACCGCGGCGAGAGGAACATCCTCGGCAACCTGGTGAGCCTCGACGCTTCACCGGCGACCGCCGGGCTCGAGGACTCCGTGTCCCTGCCTGAGCAGCTCGCGAGGCGACTTGACGTCGTCTACGTGCCCAACGTGCGGCCCGACAAGCGGCGGCCGACGTCGCCTCAGGGGCGCGCCGACATCGAAGGGACGGAGACCCTGCTCGACGCGCTCGACGAGGCCTACACGGCCTGGATGCGCGAGATCCGCGTCTGCAAGAGCTACGTGGTCGTGCCGAGCGGGGCGCTCGAGCCCGGAGGCACCGGACGTGGGTCCGGGCGCACCTTCGACGCCGACCGCGAAGTGTTCACCGAGCTCGAGCTCGACGCCGCCGAGATGGGCGCGAGCGCGATCACGCCGGTCGAGTTCGACCTGAAGACGCAGAGCTACGCCGACACCGCCCTCCATCTGGTCGAGCGCATCGTCTCCGAGTCCGGCTACTCGCCGCAGACGTTCGGCCTGAGGATCGAGGGGCGAGCGGAGTCGGGCACGGCGCTCAAGCTCCGCGAGGCGCGCACCTTCAAGACCGTGGCACGCAAGCAGCGTTACTGGGCGCCGCGGCTGGCGGAGGCCTGCGAGCTGCTTCTCGTCATCGAGAAGGCGGTCTTCGGGCGTGACCTTGCGCCCGAGCGGCCGGCGGTCACCTGGCCTGAGGAGACGGCGACTCCGCAGGAGACGGCCGAGACGTTGGTCGCCCTGCACGCCGCCGAGGCAGTGTCGATCGAGACAAGCGTGCGCATGGTGCACCCCGACTGGGGCGACGACAAGGTCGCAGCCGAGGTCGCACGCATCATGGAAGAGCGCGGCACCGTTGCTCCGGAGCCAGCCTTCTGACGTGTCGCCCGAACAGCTGACAGCTCTCGTGCGTCGCATCACCGAACGCTTCGACGAGGCGCAGACCGAGGTGGTGCTCATCCTCGCGCGGCATCTGCGGCGCGACATCGAGGCAGACGACTGGGCGCAGCTCCGGAGTCTCGATGCGGCCAGGGTCCAGCGTGAGGTGCGTGGCGCGGTGCAGGTGCTGCGACGCTCAACGAGCGCCGAGGTCGCGTCGGTGCTCCGGCAGGTGTACGCGGCTTCCGACAGAGAGGCTGCACGACTGCTGGCCGCGGCCGGGGTCACGCGGGTCATCCTCGAGAGCGGCGTCGCGAAGACGCCCTCGCGGCGTGCGCTCGCAGCTCTGACCACGGACCTTGCGGAGCGGCTGATCGGCGAGGGGCGGCAGCGCCGCATCCTGCGCGCTACGGACGACGTCTACCGTCAAGTGATCGCCAGGGCGACGACCGAGGGCCTCCTCGGGCGCCTGACCCGGCGACAGGTCGCACAGGCCGCGCTCAACGAGTTCGCGGGGCGCGGGATCACCGGCTTCATCGACGCCGCCGGCAGGAGCTGGAACCTCGCGAGCTACGCCGAGATGGCGACCCGGACCGCGGCGATCAGCGCAGGGCGAATGGGCAAGCTCGACGCAATGCGCGCTCGCGGTCACGACCTCGCGATCATCTCTGGCAACTCGACCGGCTGTGAGGCCTGTGCCCCGTGGGAGGGCGAGATCGTCTCGATCGACGGCGCGACCCCGGGCTATCCGACGCTCGCCGATGCCGAGGGCGACGGGCTCTTCCACCCGAACTGCGGACATCAGCCGGACCCCTACGTCGAGGGCGTGACCGAGGAGCAGACCGAGGTCCGCTCTGACCCGGAGCGCTACGCCGCGCTCCAGGAGCAGCGCCGCCTCGAGCGCGGCGTGCGCCAGTACAAGACGCGCGCTGCGGCGGCGCTCGACGACCAGGCCAGAGCGGCCGCCGAGGCCAAGGTCCGTGAGTGGCAGGCAAGGCTGCGTGAGCACACCAGCAAGTACGACCTGCCGCGGCTCTACTACCGCGAGCAGGTGGGCAAGGCGATCTGATCCCAGGGAGGGACCGATGCGTAGAGGCTTCATGATGCTCTGCAGGCCAGACGCTGCGGGAGGCGCCGACGGCGGCGCCGGCGGCGCAGGCGACGAGGACAAGCCGAAGCCTGAGGGCGGCGCCAACGACCAAGCCGGCGGCGGAGATGAGGGCAAGGTCACGTTCACGCCCGAGCAGCAGGCGCACATCGACGCGCTCATCGCCGACCGCGTGGAGCGCGCCAAGAAGACGGCCAAGGAGCAGGCGCTCGCGGAGGCCAAGCAGGCGCGCGACCGCGAGCAGATGGATGAGCTCGAGCGCGTGAAGGCCGAGAAGGCCGACGCCGAGAAGCTCGCCGGCGACGCCATGGCCGAGCGCGATCGCGTCCTCGTCGAGGCAGAGGCGAAGGTCGCGGCGCTGGCGGCAGGCGTGCCGGCCGAGCGCCTCGAAAAGGCGCTCCGCTTGCTCGACCTGGGCGACGTCACGGTCGATGAGGGCAAGGTCGACCCCAAGACGGTCGGCGGTGCGGTCGAAAAGCTCAAGGCCGAGATCCCCGAGCTGTTCGCTTCGCCGGCGGCAGACAGGTCCGGCGGCGACTTCAGCGGCGGCCAGGGCAAGCGCACGTTCACGGCGGCCGAGGTCAAGGCGATGAGCCCCAAGGAGTACGCCGAACACCGCGACGAGATCCTTGCAGCGATGCGCGAGGGGCGCTACGGCGCCTGACCCACAGGGAGGAGGGTGTGGATGGCCAAATGGCCGCGCCTTCCTCGCGGGCCGTCGCCTAGACTCCCTGCGAGACGACGCCCCTGGCGGGGCAGCCGACGGGCTTTAAACGGGGTCTGAGAAGACCAGGGGCAAGGGCCTCCCACCCAGAGGCAGCCGACGGGCTCAAAGCGGGCACGCTGTCACTTCTGGATGGGAGGCTCTTTCCATGAGCGTCGACACGTTCATCCCCGAGATCTGGAGCCAGGAGCTCCGCGCCGCCTATGAGAAGGCGCTCGTCTACGTGTCCCTCTGCAACCGGGACTACGAGGGCGAGATCGCCAAGGCCGGCGACACGGTGCACATCAACAGCATCGGCGACCCGACCGTTGCCGACTACGTGGCAGGGACCACGCAGATCTCGGCCGAGGAGCTGTCTACCGCAGACCAGACGCTCCTCATCAACCAGTCCAAGTACTTCGCCTTCAAGGTCGACGACGTCGACAAGCGGCAGGCCGCCGGCGAGATGATGACCAAGGGCCTGCAGCGCGCCGCCTACAAGATGAAGGACGCAGCCGACTCCTACGTCGCCGGGCTCTACACCGGGGCGGCCGCCGGCAACGTGATCGACACCGTCCACATCGACACCGGTGATCACGCCTACGAGTACCTCATCGACCTCGGCGTCGTGCTCGACGAGGCGAACGTGCCAGAGGAGGGTCGCTGGTGCGTCGCGCCGCCTTGGTTCTTCGGCCTGCTCGTGACGAGCAAGTATGCGACCAACAGCGCCTTCCAGGCCGCGAACGCCGCCATCCAGAGCGGCAAGGTGGGCGAGATCGCCGGCTTCATGCTGCACAAGTCGAACAACGTGCCGGTCATCACCGGTGACGACTACGCCGTGACGGCCGGAGTCCAGGACGCGATCAGTTTCGCCGACCAGATCAACGAGACCGAGGCGCTGCGCATGGAGAAGGAGTTCGCGGACATGGTCCGCGGGCTGCATCTCTACGGCGCCAAGGTGGTCGAGCCCACGGGTCTCGCCGTCCTCAAGGCGAGCAAGACCGCGGTCGCCTGATCCCCACACCCAGACGAGTACCGATGAGCCGGGGTGGGGAGCCGAGCGGTCCCAGCCCCGGCTCTCCTCAAGGGAGGAGACCGATGGCCAAGGCAAGGAAGAGCGCAGACACCCTGATCATCAGGGGAAGCGGTGGCGCCGAGTTCGAGGTCGACGACACGCCCGCGATCCGCGATCAGATCGAGTGCGGCTACGTCGAACTGGTGCAGGGTCCGAAGACCGGGCGCAAGACGGCCGCCCCGGCGGAGAAGCCGGCCGCGCGTGAAGGTGAGGGCGGCTCCGAGGACGTCGCGAGCGGACTCGAGGACGGCGGCGAGAAGCCGGCCGAGGGCGAAGCGGGCCAGGCGGGCTGAGCGATGCCCTGGTACAAGATCCCGCGCGCCGGCGGGGCGACCATGTGGTTCGACCGCGAGCGTCCCGACCTTGAGCCGGCCGACGTGCCCTCCGCGGAGCCCGTGGCCTCCGAAGGGCCCGAGAAGTCGACTGCGCGCAAACCGAGGACCGGCGACAGGTCGCCCGAGAGCGAGGCAAAGGCCGACCGATGACCGAGGCCTATGCGACAAGCGCCGACCTCACAGGCTGGCTGGGAAGCGCGGCGCCGGCCGACGCCGAGAGGATGCTGGTCAGAGCCAGCGAACTCCTCGACTCGATCGTGACTGCGAGCTTCGCAGTCGATGCGACCTCGCGGCTTCCGAGCGACCCGGACGTCGCGACCGCCCTGCGCGACGCCTGCTGCGCCGTGGTCGAGTTCTGGCTCGAGGTCGGTGAGGCCAACGACATCGACGGCCTTGCCGGCACGCAGCTCTCGACCGGGGGCTACTCGGGAGTCCGCGCTCCGGCCAACTCGGTGCGCGCGATCCGCATCCTGCGCCAGGCGGGTCTGTTGTGATCCCGTCGGCTGCTCTCAGGCAGACGCTCACCATCAGGCCGCGCGCCGGAGAAGGCGCGGCCGGACCTGTCTACGGCGAGCCGGTCACCTATCCGGCGCGCATCGAGGAGAAGCATCGTCAGGTGCGCGACTCGGCGGGGAACGTGCGCGTCAGCGACCTCGTCGCCTGGCTGCGCCCCGATGTCGCGGTCGCCGTCGGTGATCAGGCGATCACCTTCGGGCGCGCGCTCGCGGTGCTCAGCGTGACCGAGATGCGCGGCCTGACGCAACTCGAGGGCTACGAGCTCGCGCTCGGCGAGCCGGGGGCCGGGAGGGCGGCCAGGTGAAGGGCATCGTCTCCTTCATCGCCGATCGTCGCGCGGAGGTCGTGGAGCAAGTACGCGACGCCGCTGCCGGGTCGCTCGAGGATGCGGCGAACGAGCTCCTGCGCGTCGCCAACGAGACGGTGCCGTATCGCGAGGGGGTGCTCGAGGGGTCCGGCGAGGTGCAGCCGGTCGATCGCGAGCGGATGACCGTCGACGTCACCTATGGCGGCGAGGCGGAGGCCTACGCCGCAAAGCAGCACGAGGACCAGACGCTCTCACACACGCCGCCGGGCCGCGCCAAGTGGCTCGAGCTCGCGGCCAAGGAGAACGCAGGGCGCCTCGGCGTGCGGATCGGCGTCGGCGTCAAGGAGCGCCTGGGATGATCTCACGCGCGTTCGCCAAGCACATGGACGCCGCAGGCCTTGTCGTCTATCGGCCCGCCGCCGGCGGCGACTGCTTCCTCGAGCACCTGCCCGACGCGCCGGATGAGGCTGTGGCCGTGTACTCGACGGGCGGCAACCCTCTGCCCGCTGCAGCGACCCAGGGGTATGACGAGCCGACGCTGCAGCTCCTCGTGCGCGGGGCCCCGGAGGACCCGGAGTCGCCCAAGGCGCGCGCAGACGGGCTGTACGCCGCTCTCCAGGGCCTGCGCTACGTATGGCTCGACGAGGGCGGCGTGGATGCGGTCTTCCTCGTTGCCTGCAGCTCCCCCCAGACGGCGCCCGTCGGCATCGGAACCGACGAGAGAGGCCGCCAGCGCTACTCGCTCAACTTCGCCCTGCACGTCAGGGCGCTGACCGGACACAGAGACTGATCGGAGGCACGACATGGCCGCTCCTGTGATCACCAAGGTCCTCTCGCGGGACTTCGACATCCACATCAATACGGGCACCGTCGCGGTTCCCGTCTGGACCAAGATCGGCGGGCTCGCCAACGACGGCATCGCGATCACTCCTTCGGTGGGCGACGCCGACTTCTCGGACGCCGACGACGGGGGCTGGGAGAAGTCCCTGCCGGTCAGCCGCGGTTGGACCGTGGCGCTCAAGGGCGACCGCATGGAAAGCCCGTCGGACGGAACGCGCGACGCCGGCCAGGCGGCCGTCGAGGCGATCATGGGCGAGATGGGCGTCGACGCGCTCGCCGGCTTCAAGATCAGCTCGCCGGCCAACACCCCGGAGGAGCGCTTCTTCTACGCCTGGGCCGAGGTCACTCCGAACGGCGGCAGCGACAAGGCCACCTGGGAGGCGACCCTGCACGTCTGGGGCGACTTCGCCGAGGCTCTCTGATGACGGACGGGAAGTACATCGATTTCGACGCGGCGCTCGCGGAGTCGGAGAAGGAGCCCGTGGTCGTCCGCTTCCAGGGACGCGACTGGGAGCTGTATCCGGCGCTCCCGGCCAAGCCGGTCCTCAGGCTGATGCGCATGCGGGCCGGCGACGACGAGGCGGACCTCGATCGCGGCGAGATGCTGGACCTTCTCTGCGGCATGGTGCCGGCCGAGGTGTTCGAGGCCTGGCTCGACGGCGGTCTCACTCTCGACCAGCTCGCCAGGCTGCTCAGGATGCTCATGAGCGCCTACCGCCTCGGCGGCGAGGAGGCGACCGACGAGGGGGAAGCGGAGGGCCCCGCGGCGGGGCCGACGGCATCTTCGAGCACTGGGCCGCGGTAGAGGCCGATTTCCAGCGCGAGTACGGCATGGACGTCTTGGCCGAGGTCAACGCCGGGATGAGCTGGCGGCGGTTCACGGCCCTTCTCGCGGCGCTCTCGCCGGACGCCATGTTCCGCGTCCTGCAGCGCTCCGGACGAAGGGTGCAGCGCGTGACCGGAAAGGAAGCTGCCACGTTCCTCTCGAGCCTCGGCGGCAAGAGGACGACCGGAGAGGAGGTGGCCGGTGGGCCTGACCGTGGCTGAGCTCGTGGCCACCCTGGGGCTGGACGATCAGGGCTTCGGTGACGAGCTCGGCGGCCTCCTGGAGAAGTTCACGCCGCTCGAGGCCGGCGCCGTTGCGGCAGTCGCGGCGATCGGCGCCGCCTTCGTTGCCGCGGGCGTCGCCGTGATCCACTTCGGCGGCGAGTTCGACGAAGCCTTCGACAACATCCGAATCCAGACCGGCGCCACCGGCAAGGAGCTCGACGGCCTCGAGGCCGACTTCAAGAAGGTCGTCTCGAGCGTGCCCACCGACTTCGGCTCCGCAAGCGCCGCGGTCGCGGAGCTGCATCGGCGCCTGGAGCTGACCGGCAAGCCCCTCCAGGACCGCGCGAAGCAGTTCCTCGAGCTCAGCCGCATCACCGGCACCGACGTCTCGGCGAACATCCGTGACGCCACCCGCCTCTTCGGCGACTGGTCGGTGGCGGCCGGCGACCAGTCCGGCGTCCTCGACCAGCTCTTCCGCGCGACCCAGCAGTCGGGCATCGGTCTGAACGAGCTCATGACGGTCGTCGTCGACAACGGCGCGACGCTGCGCCAGCTCGGCTTCGATCTCGACTCCTCGATCACCATGTTCTCGAAGTTCGAGAAGGAGGGCGTCAACGCGAGCAAGGTGATCCAGGGCTTCGGCCAGCTCAACAAGTACGCGACCAAAGAGGGCCGCGACGGCATCGACGTCTGGGACGAGACGGTCAAGGCCATCAAGAACAGCTCGGAGGCCAAGGCCAAGGCTATCGGCCAGGATGTCTTCGGCGTGCGCGCCGCCAACGACATGGTGGCCGCAATCCGCGAGGAGCGCTTCTCCTACGAGGACCTGAAGGCCTCGATCAAGGGCGGCGGCGACACGATCATGAAGGCGGCCGAAGACACGGCCGACTGGCGCGAGTCGCTCACCCTCCTCAAGAACAAGGCCCTGGTCGCCCTCGAGCCGGCGCTCTCGGCGGCCTTCGGCGGCCTCTCGAAGGGCGTCGACGCGGTGGGCAAGGCGCTCACGAGCGACAAGGCCAAGGGCATCTTCGACGGCATCAAGGACGCCGCCGGCGTGGCCGCCGGCAAGCTCGGTGAGGCCTGGCAGGCGGTCGCGCCGATCATCATGCCGGTGCTGCGCGAGCTCTGGCAGACCGCAAGGCCCATCCTCTCCGCGCTGCTCGCCGCCGTCGTGGCCTTCGCCAAGGGCGCCTGGACGGTCGTCAAGTGGGCCTGGCCGATGGTCAAGAACGTGATCCTCGGCGTGCTCAAGGTCATCGCCGGGATCATCCGCACGGTGCTGGCGGTCATCCGCGGCGACTGGGGCACGGCGTGGGAGGCGGTCAAGGAGATCGCGAGCGGTGCCTGGCAGGCGATCAAGGCGCTCGTTCGGCTTCAGGTGCGCGCCCTGGTCGCCGTGCTGAAGGCTGCCTGGGGGCTCATCAAGTCGGGAGCCTCGGCCGCCTGGAACGGCGTGAAGTCGGCGGCCTCCGCGGCCTGGGGAACCGTGAAGTCGGCGACCTCCGCGGCGTGGAGCGCGATCGTGAGCGCCGTGACCAGCGGAGTCGGCCGCGTCGTCTCGTTCGTCTCTTCGCTGCCGGGTCGCATCCTCTCGGCGCTCGGAAGCCTCGGCAGCCTGCTCTACAGCGCCGGGGCCGCCATCGTTCAGGGCCTCATCGACGGCATCACGTCCAAGATCCAGACGCTCATCAACCTAGCCAAGAAGCTGGGTGAGATCATCAAGCTCAACAAGGGTCCCATCGAGTACGACCGCGTGCTGCTCAGGCCGGCCGGCCAGGCGATCATGGCCGGCCTGGTCTCCGGCATCTCTGACGGGGAGCGGGATCTCGCTCGCAAGCTGGCCGCGGTCACGCAGTCCATCAACGTGAGTCCTGGACCGCGCTTCAGCGTGAGCCCTGCCGCCCTGGCTGCGTCCGGCGCGGCCGTCGGCCGGGCTCCCACCGTCGTCCACGAGCACTACCACGTCCACGTACCCGGCGGCTCGGTGCTGGTCGGCACCCTCGACGAGGCGGCGCGCCTGCTCACGCCGCACGTGACCCGCCACCAAGAGCGCCGCGCGTCGCTCAAGGGGAGGGGGCGCTGATGGCCAAGGTCTGCACCTTCGACGGACTCGACCTCAACGACAAGGTCCTCTACTGGTTGATGCCGGGGTTCGACCCCGGGCAGGTCGAACCTACCTACGACGAGCTCGTCTCATACGCCGGCACGGTCGCGGTCGGGAACCTCCAGACGGCACGCCTGGTGCAGCTCACCCTGCCGATCGACGTACGCGCGGCAAGCGAGGCCGCGATGCTCGCCGGCGTCGAAGCGGTCAACGCGAAGATCGCTGCCTGCTCGGGCTCGTCGCCGAAGACCCTCGTCGTCGGCGGGCGGAGCTTCGAGATCGTCTGCGGCGCGCAGGCGCAGCCCACAGAAGACGACCTCTACCGGACGCACGTCGCCCGCCTGTCCCTCTCTCTGACGCGGTTGCCATGAGCGTTCCGACCGTGACTTCCATCGACCCCGGTTCCGGCCCGGCCGGCACCCAGGTGGTCATCACCGGCACCGGCTTCAGGGAGGACACCTCCGCAGTCCTCTTCGGGGCGGTCAGCGTCGGCACGCGCTTCGCGGTTGTCTCCGAGACGCAGATCCTCGCCTACGTGCCCGAAGCCGCCGGCACCGTGCACGTCACGGTGACGACGCCTGAGGGCACGAGCGCGACGAGCTCGGCCGACCAGTTCACCGTCGACCCTTGCGTCGGACCGCCGGGCGGCGGCGCCGGCGATCCGCCGACCGTGACCAGCGTGGTGCCGAGCGCTGCGATCGACAACGACGGCGGCGACACCATCGCCGTCCACGGCACCGGCTTCACGACGACGGTCGCGGTCCGCTTCGGCATCCAGGCCGAGGCCCCGCAGGGCGTCTTCGAGGTCGTGGACGACACGGAGCTCTCGGTCCTGACGCCGCCCGGCTCGGGCACCGTCGACGTCATCGTGACCACGAGCTACGGCGAGAGCGCGACGTCGGCCGCCGACGAGTTCACCTACCCGGACGCGGCGCCGCCTGCGGTCACCGGAATCGCGCCGAGCGGCGGCTACTACGGGAGCAAGGTCACGATCACGGGCACGGGCTTCGACGACGCGACGGCGGTCTACTTCGGCGACGAGCCGGCGCCCTTCACCGCGACGGCCGACGACACGATCGTCTGCTACGTGCCCGAGGGCTCGGGCGTCGTGCACGTGACCGTGGAGGGCCCGGGCGGCGCCTCGGCCGAGACGACCGACGACCTCTTCACCTACGGCGCCAGCGGCCTGCCGCGCACGACGGCGAGCGCGAACGTCGCGCGCAGCGGCTACGACGGCTGGGCCTCCGGCAACCAGAACGTCACCCTCTACCCCGACGCCGCCGGCGGCTACAGCATCGCGGGGACCTACTACACCCTGGACGGCGGCGGCCTCACCGAGTACGCGGGTCCCTTCGTGGTCTCCGGCGGCGGCTCCCACCTGCTGCAGTACTGGTCGGTCGACGTGCGCGGGAACGTGGAGCCCGTCAACGTGGGGTACGTCAACATCCTCTCAGCGTCGGCTGTTCCGACTGGCCTCACGGCGGTCGCGGTAGGCACCGGGCAGATCCTCGTCAGCTGGGACCGCGTGGCCAGTCAGACGCCGGTCACCTACCGGCTCTACACCGGCGCCGCGAGCCCGCCCACCACCCTCGTCGTGGCCACCGGCCAGAACGTCGTCACCGTCAAGCAGACGATCGCCGACGGCGCCCGGTACTTCGCGGTCTCCTCGGTCGACGTCGCCGGAGGCGAGAGCGCGAAGAGCGCCGCCGTGGGTCCGGTGAGCGCGCAGCAGATCGGCTCGGTCGACATCGCCGACGCGGCGGTGAGCATCGCCAAGTTCGCGACCGGCATCGTGCCGACGCGGGTGGTCGCGGCGCTCCCGGCGCTGCCGGACGCCGCCTACCCGGCGGGCTCGACGGCGCTCCTGACGACCGACGGGAAGCTCTACAAGACGAAGACCGGGCTTGGCGGCTCCTGGGTCGCGGTCGCGAACGCCGGCGACCTCACCGGGCAGATCACGTCCACCCAGATCAGCGACGACGCGGTGACCACGGCGAAGATCGCGGCGAACGCCGTGACCGCGGCTGAGATCGCCGCGAACACCATCACGGCGGCGCAGATCGCAGCCGACACGATCACCGCCGGGCAGATCGCGGCCGGTGCCATCGGAGCGAGCGAGATCGCGGCCGGCGCTGTGGTCGCGGGGAAGATCGCTGCGCTCTCGATCACCGGGGCCGAGATCGCCGCCGGGGCGATCACCGCCGCGAAGATCGCGGCGGGCACCATCACGGCCGCCGAGATCGCGGCGAGCACGATCACCGCCGCGAAGCTCAACATCGCCGACGTCAAGGCCAACGTGGTCACGGCCGACGCGATCGCCGCCGTGAACATCACGGCCGTCAACATCTCTGGCGGCAACATCAGCGGCGTCAACATCACCGGGCAGACCATCACCGGCGGAACGATCCGCACGGCAGCTTCAGGTCACCGCGTCGAGATCTCTCCGCAGGCCTACATGGACATCAGGATGCCGAGCGGTTACTCGGGCACCGAGTACAACCCGGCGGCGCTGGGCGCGTACTACAACGCAAGCGACCCCGACTCGCCCGTTCTCAACATCAGCGGCCCCGACATCGGCTGGGGGCAGGCGGGCATCACCATCACCGGCACCGGGATGATCGACCTCTTCCCGACCAGCCCGTCGACGCCGCGCGTCCGGGTGTGGGGCGCTCTGCGGCTCATGGACAACTGGGTGAGCGGCACCTCCGAGGACGGCATCTGGATCCAGGACAACAACGTCACCAGCCGCCGCTACAAGCTCTACTTCGACTCCTCGAACGGCCGCCTGTACTGCCGCCGCGACGCCTCCATCTACAGCTTCTTCAACCGCTCCGGCGGGTCCTCGACCATCTAGGAGGTCGCCCTCATGGCCGACGCCACCACCATCATCCAGAACCTTGGGGCCCAGGTGGCCCAGCTGACCGTCGACAAGGCGGTGCTCGCGGTCGAACTGGCCGAGGCGCGTGCCCGCATCGCCGAGCTGGAGGCCCCGGAGGGCTCCGAGCTGGTCGGGGAGGTCGAGGACCGGCCTCTGGGCGCAGCAGAGGAATGACGTGCCCTTCACCACCCTCATGGACGGCGGCCTGTCAGTCCGCATCTCCGGCGTCGAGCGCCGTGACGCGGTCCGCGGCCTGGAGTGGGAGTCGACGAACCAGGGCGACGGCGGAGCGAGCTTCTGGGCTGAGGTCGCCGACCCGTTCAATCCCCAAGCCGAGTACCCGGAGCTCCTGCACGGCGCGCCGGTGATCGTCGAGCACACGCTGGACGGCGCGACAACGCGCCTCTACACCGGCTACGTGCTCACCGACCCGCGGGCCGGCTACGCCGGCGAGAAGGCCTACGTGGCCGTGCAGTGCGGCGGAGCCCACGAGGTCGCCAAGAGCCGCGGCGACGTCGGCTTCATCTTCACCGACGCCGACACCGGCCAGTGGATCGTGAACAAGCGCAGCCCCAAGTGCTTTTCCTTCGACACCTCGGGGCGCGTCGCGATCACGGCCGCAGACGACACGAAGGTTCGCTACGACCGCGCCGGCATGGTCGGCTCGGTCGCCTACCTCGGCGCGACCCACATGCTCGGCGCGATGAACGGCTGGAAGCGCATCACCGGGACTGTCAGCTGGGACCTCAAGGACCATCTCAAGGCGGCGCTCCTCTGGTGGCCGGCGTACAAGGCCAGCCTCGACGCCTCCGACTACCACGTGATCCACACCTGGGGCCCGGACTCGAAGGGCAAGAACAAGGCCTTCGACTACGTCTTCGGCGGCGCCGCCGGTGCAGGGTACGTGGCGCTCGCCATGTGGGCGAACCGCCGCGGCGGGGTGAAGACGACCGACGAGCGCTTCGTCGAGCTCGAGGACGTCGTGCTCTACACCGACGCCCTCCAGAAGACCGTCGACCAGGCGATGCTCGCGGTCGCCCAGTTCATCGGCCTCGCCGAGAGCTACGACGTGCGGGCCATCGGCGGCGTCCTCAAGAGCCTCGCCTGCCGGCCCTACACCGACCCGGCCTCGGCGCTCGCGTCGTTCGCCGCCCAGGCGGACTGCCTTGTCGAGTGGGGCCACTTCGGCGGCGAGTTCCGGGCTCGCCCGATGCTCACCGACCCGGCCGAGATCCACGCGCTCCCGAACTGCTACCGCATCGACGCGGAGCAGCCCGGGATCACGTGGGACGTGACCCAGCACCCCGAGAACGGCATCGCGCGCTCGCTGCGCCTCATCTACGGGCAGACCGGCAAGACGATCTGGCCGCCGGGCACGCCTGCACAGGTCATCGCTCCGGCCGACCCCGGCTGGGCGGTCGGCACGCCGTTCATGGGCACGACCTCGCCGGTGCTCACGGTCGACTTCTCGGGCTTCAACTACACCGCCGACCGCGCCCGCAGGATCGCCCAGTCCCTGGCCTCGCACCTCGGCGTCGCGCTCTCGGGCGGCACAGCGGAGATCAAGGTGCCCACGCTGCCCGTCTACGGCGGCGGCAGTCGCCCGACCCCGTACCTGCACGGCGGCGACTGGATCGAGTGCGAGCAGGGGAGCGCGGGCCCGCTGTACGTCACGCGGGCCCACGTCGACGCGGACACCGGCTACGTGGACCTCGACGTGGGGCTCTCCGAGGACCTGCTGATCGAGCAGCTGCAGGCGGCGGGCAGCACGACCGCCGTGCAGTTGCACAAGCCCTACCGCAGGCGCAGGTGAGGAGGCGCCCATGAGCGACATCCCGGGGTTCACGCCCGAGCAGGCCTACATCCTCGACTCCGTCGCAGAGCGAGCCGCCCGCCGCGTGCTGGATGACTTCAAGAAGGCCGGCGGCTGCCCGTTCGCGTGCGACGACATGGCCGACGTGAAGTCGACGGTCTACGGCAACGGCCACGACGGCCTCAAGACCCGGGTCACCCGCCTCGAGTCGGAGATGCAGGACGTCGTCTGGACGAAGCGCGCGTCCCTGGCGGCGGCGCTGTCGGCCGCCGGAGCGCTCATCGTCTCACTCTGGAGATAGGAGGACGGAAGGATGAAGGTCATAAGGCCCGACTACCGCTGGAACGGCGCGCCGGTCAGGCGCAACGGTCCGCCCAGGGGCATCGTCTGGCATCATGAGGACGCCTACGACGGCAATCCGCACGACGGACTCGACGATGTGCTGGCAGTGCACGCCTACCACCGCGACAAGCTCCACTGGCGCGGCATCGCCTACCACCTCTTCGTGGCGCTCGACGGGCGTGTCTACCAGGGCCGCCCGCTCGACACGATCGGCGCCCACGCCTACCACGCGGGCGACTGGATCGGGGTGTGCGCCGAGGGTGACTACGAGAGCGGCCGCTACCCGATGCCGGAGGCGCAACTCGAAGCCCTGCAGGAGGTGCACGACTGGCTGCACGGGATGTACGGCTCCATCCCCGACCGGCGTCACCGCGACATGCCGGAGAACTCGACCGCCTGCCCGGGCGACCACTACCCGTTCGAGAAGGTCGTCGCCGGAGTGCCGGCAAGGCCGGTCCGCATCGCCCTCACGGAGAAGGACATCACCGTGCCGCGTCAGCACAGGCCCGGCCGCGCCGGCTGGTGGAACCTCGGCCTTCTGCCCTACGTCGCGAAGGTGCGGCGGCAGGGCGACGGGGGGCGGGTCGATACGCATCGCCCCGACGACCGCATCGTCATCCCGGTGCCGAAGGTCCGGCCGTGGTGGTGGCGGAGCATGATGCGCTGGCGACGGGGGCGGATGCGCGGCGCAGCCGACGCCAGCGAGTGCTGACCCGCCGCGTGCGGCTGCCGACTACTCGAGGAGCGCGAGGCCGCCGTCGGCGATGAGGTCGCAGCACACCGCGACGGCGTCCTCGTCGTAGAGCCGTCCGGCTCCCGAGCGGATCTCAGCCAGGGCCGTCTCCTGGTCGAGCGCCGGCCGGTAGGGCCGGTGGCTGACCATCGCTTCGACGACGTCGGCGACGGCCAGCACGCGCGCTGCCGGGAGTATCCGGTCGGCGGCCAGGCCCCGCGGGTAGCCGCTGCCGTCGAGGCGCTCGTGGTGCTGCAGCACGATCTCGGCGATCGGCATGCCGAACTCGACCGGCTCCAGCAGGTCGTGACCGACCTGGGCGTGCGACTTGATGAGCGCGAACTCGGTCTCCGAGAGCCGGCCGGGGCGGGTGAGGATCTCCGAGGGCACGGCGATCTTGCCGATGTCGTGGACCTGGGACGCGAGACGCAGCGTCGTCGCATCGTCCCCGAACCAGCCGAGCCTGGCCGCGAGCGCTTCCGCGAGGGCGGCGACGCGGCGCTCATGCCCGGCCGTGTAGGGGTCGCGCAGCTCGATCGCCCGGCTGAGCGTCTTCACCGTGCCCTCGAGGGCGCGGCGCAGGCGCGCCAGGTCGGAGGCGGTCGCCATGCCCTCGTGCGGGGGCCCGACCGGCTCGCTCACGGTGGCGACCACGAGACTCGCCCTCCCCATCCCGTCGCGCAGGATGGTGGGGAAGAACCGCACCGGGAAGCGGTCGCCGCTGCGCCGCATGAAGACGAGCTCCAGCGGCTGCGGCTTCTCCAGGAAGAGGCGCTCCCAGCCGGTGGCGTACTGGTCCCGAAGCTCCGGGGGCCAGTAGGGGAGCGGCAGGCCGCTGCCGATCAGCTCGTTGCGCGCAAAGCCGGTCATCTCGCAGAAGGCGGGGTTGACGTCCAGATGGACGCCGGCCGGAGTGAGCAGCGCAAGGCCGTCGCGCAGATGCTCGGCCAGGGTGCCCACGAGCCGCCTCTGGCTCTCCAGCCCGCGTCTCTCGAGCACGTCGATGCGCGTCCGGGCGCTCGCCAGCTCCCGGAGAAGCTGCGGCTGGTCGATCCGTTCAGTGTCCGTCATCCTGACGTCCGACATGCTGCAGGTATCGGCGTGCGCTCCGAACGGCTTGAGTCGAGGATCGTTTTGCACTGCCGTCCGTGCGCCGTGCGTCCGCAGCCACGTGGGTGTATCCTTGGGCGTCGGAAGCCTTGGTGTGATCCTGCGTGAGACTCTGCGTGACACGTGGCCGTGCGAAGACGGCGTCCTGGAGCGGCGAGGATGAATCCTGACCCGCGCTCCGGCCTCGCCCCAGCTCCGCGGCCGTTCCGACTGACCTGGCCGCGATGAGCGACGCTGACGACACCTTCCGCTCCGCGCCCCCGCATCCCGCCTGGCGGCCCACGGAGCTTCTCGGCCGCTACGTCCGCTTCCGGCGCATCGTGGGCCACGTTGAGGAGGTCGACGTGCTGAGCGCTCCCCACGTCGCCATCCTCACGCGCGAGGGCCTGCTGGTCCGCGTGCCTGCGGCGGAGTGGGGTGAGATCGAGGTGCTGCGGTAGGTAGCGTCCCCGGCGACGCAGCGCGGCCCCGGGGCGGATCGTCGGCCGCGCGCCGGAGCCGGCTGCTGGAGACGCATCTACCCCGCATTCGCGCTCGCCAAGCCGTCCGGGCTGCGGGGCGCGCTCAGCGCAGCATCGCCACGGCCTTACGCGCCGGTCGAGCGGCCTGCGAGCCCGCACGCTCGGCCTGCTCGATCCTGTCCTTCCCGCTCCGCTTCGCCCGGTACATCAGCTCGTCGGCGGCAGCCGTGAGCTCCCCGACGGAGGCAGGCGGGCGGTCGAAGGTGACGATCCCGATGCTGAAGCGCACGGGCTCCCCGCCTTCCGTGACCAGTCGCGCGAGCTCTCCGCGGACGCGCGAGATGACGGTCCGCGCCGCCTCGGCGTCGGTCTCGGGCATGAGGATCGCGAACTCGTCGCCTCCGAGCCGAGCCACGCTGTCGGTCGCCCTCACCGTGCTGCGCATGACGTGGCTCGCGCTGAGCAGCACGTGATCCCCGGCGTCGTGACCGAAGGCGTCGTTGATCCGCTTGAAATCGTCGAGGTCGAGGTACGCCAGCGAGAGAGTCAGTCCGTACCGCCGGCTGCGCGCCACCTCGGCCTCGGCGAGCTCGCGGAACGCGCGCGCGTTGGCGGCGCCCGTCAGGGGGTCGGTGCGCACCGCCCACGTGTGCAGGGCGCGCTCCCTGCGCATCATGCCGAGCACGCCGAGCACGGCCAGGTAGAGGGCGAGTCTCGCGGCGCCGGACGCCAGGGCGGCGCCGAACGCCGCCTGCGTCTCCGCGACCATCGTGACCACGACCGTGTCGGCCGCCGCGACCACGGCGACCACGTAGCCGAGCGACCGCCTGCGCGCGAACCAGCCCACGCTGACGACCGGGATGAACAGGAAGTCGATCAGCGTGACCGAGTGGCCCGCGGTCAGCTTGAACGCCGTAAGGGCGGCGATGATCGCCAGGGCGATCGTGGTCTGCAGCCAGTCGGGCAGCCGCCGCACGGATTCGTCGAGTCTGGAGGTCCGCATGGCCGTGTTATCGGCACGCGAGCGCCCCACTTCAGCCCGGACAGGCGTTTAGGGACGTTTGCCCACTCCGACTGGGGTCGGATGCCGAGCCGCGGGCCCGAGGCCCGTCTTCTCCGCGGTGCGGACGTGGTGATAGCCTCCGCACGTGACCTTGCGACCGGTCGCGTCGCGCTGGCTGACTGCGGAGGAGCCTGTGGCTGCACCTGATGCCGTTCTCGAACTGGTAGAGCGCCCGGGGCGCGATCGTGGCGGATGCGTGAGCTGCGCCGGCGGCGCAGGCGGCGTCTCTCCCACGGCCATCCCGGCGACGTGGTAGACGCGCTCTCTCCCGCGGCCTTCGCGCGCAAATGGGCGGGCAACGCGCGCACAGAGCGCGCCGCCTCGCAGGAGCACTTCATCGACCTCTGTCGCATGCTCGGCGTGCCCACGCCCAACGAGGCCGACCCGACCGGCGACGAGTACGCCTTCGAGAAGGGCGCCGGCAAGTCGGCCGGCGGCGACGGCTTCGCCGACGTCTGGAAGCGCGGCTGCTTCGCCTGGGAGTACAAGGGCAAGCACAAGGACCTCGGGGCCGCCTACCAGCAGCTGCTCCAGTACCGCGAGGCGCTCGACAACCCGCCGCTGCTCGTGGTCTGCGACCTCGACCGCTTCGAGATCCACACCAACTTCACCAACACGCCGGCGACTGTCCACCGCTTCGACCTCGAACGTCTCCTTGCCGAGCCCGCCGAGCCGTTGCGGCTGCTGCGCGCCGTGATGGAGCATCCGGAGGTGCTCCGGCCCGGCAAGACACGCGACGAGCTGACCGCCGAGGCGGCCACCGAGTACGCCTCGCTGGCGGAGCAGTTGCGTGCGCGCGGGCACGCGGCGCACGAGGTGGCGCACTTCCTCGACAAGCTGCTGTTCTGCATGTTCGCCGAGGACGCCGGCCTGCTGCCGCGCGAGCTGCTGCGGCGCCTCGCTGCCGCCGGCAAGGACGACCCCGAGGTGTTCACCGGCGGCCTTGCCGAGCTGTTCACGAAGATGGCCGCCGGCGGTGGGCTGTTCGGAGCGGAGCGCATCGCGTGGTTCAACGGCGGCCTCTTCGACAGCGCGGCCGTGCTGGCGCTCACGCGCGAGGAGATCGCCCTCGTCGACCGCGTCTCGCGCCTCG
>DAIQNY010000022.1:0-22165 GCA_036788155.1 Actinomycetota bacterium
CGGACGCCACGAGATACCCCGTCACCCCGTCCTCGACGAGCTCGCGATTGCCGCCGCTGTCGTTGGCGACCACCGGAAGACCGCAGGCCATGTACTCCATGATCGAGTTCGAGCAGCCCTCGGCGTGCACGGCGTCGTTGGTCAGCAGGACGCCGGCATCGGCAGAAGCGACCAGCGGCAGGACCTCGAGGCCGGGGGCGACGAAGTCGACCACCCCGGCCGCCACGAGGTCCCGCGCCTCCTCGCGCAGCGCCTCGCCATCCTCCCCGTCGCCGACCACGAGGAACCGCCAGGCGCACGGCGCGCCCGCGGCGAGCGCCCGCGCCGCGGCGAGCAGCGTGCGGAAGTCCTTGTGGGCGTGGAGCCGGCCGGTCATGACGACCGTGAACGGCCGGCCGTCGACCGAGCCCCGCCGCGCGTCCACCAGGGGGCCGCCGGCGATATCCCCGGCGGCGGCCTCGAGGCGGGCCGGGTCGAAGGCGTTGTACACGACCCGGCCCTTCGGCGGCCTCACGCCCCAGGCATCGAGCCCCGCCCTGCTGTTGGCGACCACGACGTCGGCGAAACGCATGATGCCGGCGCGCGGACGGTCGAACTCCAGATTGGGGCGGCCGAGCCGGATGGTCCCGTCCACGAACGGGATGCCGGCCAGGCGGCACAGCGGCGCCGCGGCGGCTGCGGGCATGGAGTGCCACGCGTGCACCACATCGGGCCGGAGTCGGAGGATTGCCGCATCCAGCCGCAGAAGAGGCCGCACATCGAAGCGACGCAGGCGCGGGTCGACGACCACGGGCACGCCGGCCTCGCGGAGAACCGCGGCGTACGGGCCGTCGGTGATGCTCCAGACGACGGGCCGCCAGCGCGGCGGCAGGTGAGTCGCCAGCAACGCGAGCTGGCGCTCGAGGCCGCCGTTGTCGAGTGTGGCCGTCAGCAGGAGGATGCGCCGGGCGACCGTCACCGGCCCCTCCCGGCGTCGATCCAGCCGCGGCGCAGGACCTCGCGCAGCACGAGTTCCTGCTGCCACACGATCAGCGGCACGAACCGGAAGCTGTCGTCCTCCTCGTGGACGAAGACGCCCGGCACACCGTCCACCTGCAACTGCATCGGAGTACGCACCATGATGAACGAGGACGTCTCGATGATGGACAGGCGCCCGTCCGCCGGGTCCGCCAGGAGGTCGACGGCGAGGGACGGGAGCTCCAGCGCCTCGCGTACGCGTAGCGCGAGCCGCATGGCCTCCTCCGGCGGCGCGCCGCGCCGCACCGTCCCCATCCCGGAGGCGCGGAACTCTCCTGCCGGCACGTCGCGATAGTACCCCGCCGTCAGATCACCTATGCTGATCACCCTGAGGTCCCAGCCAGCGTTGGGCTCGAACCTCTGGATGAAGACGTAGTCCTTCTGCGCGACGTAGGGCCAGTAGGTCCGGCGGCCGTGGAACGAGAACACGCACCGCACGAGTCGCTCCGCCTGCCGTGCATCGCGCACCAGTTCCACGCCCCAGGATCCGGAGCCGGCGGCGACCTTCCACACGGCGGGGTAGCTGGTGCTCCTCACGTACTCCAGCGCCTCTTCTTCGCTGTGAGAGACGAACGTGGGGATCACGGGGAGGCCGTGGCGCGTCAGCAGCTCGTACTGCAGCAGCTTGTCCTCGTACAGCATGGCCTCGTCGAAGCTCGGTGAGCAGAGCGTGCCGAGCTCACGCTCGAGGATGTAGACCTTGCGCCGGCACTCTTCCAGCTCACTGGGGAACGACATGGGCCGCCAGACGACGCAGTCGAGTCCTGCGGCCTGCGTGAGCCAGTCCGAGCGGTGGATGTCGTACACCCGCCA
Organism: Actinomycetota bacterium; assembly: GCA_036788155.1. Classification (GTDB taxonomy): domain Bacteria; phylum Actinomycetota; class Thermoleophilia; order UBA2241; family UBA2241; genus CAIXSE01. Next base: position 1,831 of record DAIQNY010000022.1, read on the forward strand.
CGGCAGGTCGTTCGCTTCGAGGAACCGCCGGTACTTGGTCCAGTAGGGGTAGTCGTCCCTGTCGCGCACGAGTCCGACCATCGGCTTGCGCACGTCCCGGGGCCACTCCATGAACACGGGGTCGACCGCGGCGACCACGTCGCCGTCGTCGATCGGCCCGTGCCAGGCGTGGGCTCCCGGCAGGACCAGCTTGGCAGCGTTCTTGAGGAGCTGGAACTCGCGCGTGTGCGTCAGCCTCACCGCGCCATCTCCTCGCCGAGGAGACTCTCAAGGACCTCTCGGTGCGACTCGCAGGCGACCATGTCGAAGAGCTCCGGCACCCGCCGGCGCGGCACGCGCCACGACGGCCAGACGCCGGCCTTCAGCAGGCGACGTTCGACCCGCGTGAGGCCGAGCAGGGAGGCCAGAACGTACGGCCGGCGCGTGCGGCAGAACGCGCGCCACGCGCCCTCCAGCGCATCCGGATCGGCGAGCGCCGTAGCCAGATCGTCGAGGTGGCCGAACCAGGCCTCGGCCGCGCGGGGCGCCATGGGGCGCACGCGCGGCCCGTCCTCGCCCTGCACGTAGCCGGTGAGGCGGAGGCCGGTCGCGCCCCCGGCGTCGAGCGTGAGCGACGTCAGGTAGCCGCGGTACCAGGGCGGCGCCTGCCTGCTCCGGGCCGGGAAGACGAAGTTGCCGGTGCCGTAGACGATCGGTACGCCCTCGTGGACCTCCCACGGCGCGGCCACGTGACTGTGGTGACAGACCACCGCCGCCGCACCGGCGCCGGCGAGGGCGCGGCACGCGGCCACGAGCCCGGGCCGGGGCAGGCCGTACAGTTCGTTGCCGCCGTGCACGATCACCACGACGACGTGACCCCCGGCCCGCAGTCTGTGGACCAGCACGGGCGTGACCCACGGGTCCAGCGGCGCGGCGCCGGACGTGCCCGCGCCGGCGATGGAGAACTCCCGCTCGGCGACGGCGACCACCGCGACGGTGACCGCGCCCAGGTGGACGACCAGCGGCTCGTTCGCCGCCGCGAGATCGGCGCCGGCGCCCACTGTGCGCAGCCCGGCGTCGGCGCAGGCCCGCAGCGTGTCCCGCAGCCCGTCGGGGCCGCGGTCCATGATGTGGTTGTTGGCGAGCGAGGCCGCGCCGAACCCGCCGTCGCGCGCGACGGCCGCGAGCGCGGCCTCCCCCGACATGCTCGGGCCGAACTTGGCGATAGCCGAGCCGCGCTCGGTCAGCGGGCACTCCAGATTGACGACGGCGAGATCGTGGGCGCCGACGTACGGCGCCAGCGGCGCCCACGGGTGCTCGGCGCCCCGGGGCAGGACCCCGGCCGGTACGGCCAGGTCGCCCGCCACGAGCAGTCGCGCCGTCGGTCCGGCCGGCGGCCGCAGTTCGACGGCCCGCGTACCCTGCGGCCGCTCGGCGGCCGCCGTTTCCCACGTCTCAACGCCGGTCACTTCGCTCCTCTCCGCGCCACCTCGGTGAAGCCGCGGCGCAACTCCTCGCCGTACTGCGCGTAGTGGAACCGCCGCTCGGCGAGCTCGCGCCCGGCGCGTCCGATCGCGGCCGCCCGCCCGGGCTCGCGCAGCAGCCCCGCGAGCCGCTCGCCGAAGGCGGCCGCATCGCCCGGCGGGCAGACGACACCGTTCACGCCGTCCTCGAAGTACCGCGGGATCTCGCCCACGGCGTTCGTCACCACGGGCCGAGCGGACGCCAGGTACTCCCCGATCTTGGTCGGGAACCTCGCCGTGGACCGGACGTCGTCGAACAGAGGCACCAGCAGCCCCCTCGCCCTGCCGTACAGGCGCAGCAACTCCGGCCGCTCCAGGTAGCCGGCGAGGTGGAGCCGCTCGTCCCACCCGCCCAGCCGAGCCTCCTCCAGCAGCCGGCGGGAGGCGGGGTCTGACGCCCTCGCGCCGGTGACGACGAGGCGGCACTCCGGGAACTCCCGCCACACGCACTCCATCGCCGAGAAGACGAAGCGAAGGGCCTGGTCGTACTCGGGAGCCCCGGCGAAGACGAACACCGGGTCGTCCGTCTCGGGGTAGGGTTCCGGCTCCACCTCGTGGACGTCCACTACGATGGGCACGGGCATGACCGTGATCGAGCGCCGCAGCCGGCCCGCCTCCGCGCGCGCCCAGTCCTCCAGAAGCCGCGAGATGGCGACGGCGCCCGCGACGCCGGCGATCGGGGAGACGAGACCTTCGACCAGCCGCCGGTCGTCTCGCAGCGGCCAGGGCCGTTCGTTGAGCTCGATCACGACCGGGACCCCGAGAGCGCGAAGCAGGGCCAGATAGACGCTGCGGTGCGCCGAGTGTCGCTGGGACGTGAACCACAGATACACCGCATCCAGCTCGCCGCGACGCCGCGCCTGTACCAGCCGCGCGGCGCCCGTCACCCACCCGCGCAGTTCGATCAGTCGCCGCATGACGAAGGAGTCGTGCCTGAGCGTTGTGCCGCACGCATACTCGAACGGCACGCCGCAGTACGTGCCGCGCACCTCCGTGTTCTCCACGTGCGGCGGGCGGTCCGAGGCCTGCATCACGAGCACCCGCACGCGCATGCCGGCCTCGTCCATCGCCCTCGCGAGCAGGCGGACCCTGTTGGTGGCTGCCATGCCGGAGGGGAAGCTGAGGTACGTCGAGAGGATGGTGACCTCGAGCGGTCGTCCGTGGTTCACACGGCCACCCACTTCCTCGCGCCCTCGTCGTACAGCACGCGGTGATGCCGGTACCAGGGCGCGAGCGGAAGGCGGTCCAGCGCCTCGCGCCACAGCTCGCCCAGTCGGCCGCCGGGGGCGGCGGCGAGGCGGCCTCGGCGGCGCTCCCGCGCCGGCTGGGCCGCCGCCCAACGCTCCCACAAGGCTCGGGTCTCCGAGCCGTAGGCGCCGCCGTCGGCCGTGCCACGGCGCTCGCCGTGCTGACGGTAGGCGCCGAGCGGCACCGGCACGTGGTACAGCGGCGCCAGGTCCATGAACTTGAGCCAGAGGTCGAAGTCACAGGCGTACCGCACCGACGGGTCGATGCCGGCGCCGGCCCTCTCCCAGAGCGATCGCCGCCAGAACACCGACTCCTGCTGCAGCCAGCGGTACCGGCCTCCCAGGAAGTCGTAGCGATTCCAGCGCGTGTCCCAGACCTCCTTCGGCATCCCGTCGTCGGCCAGCAGCGTCTGGAGGCCCATGATCCACTGCGCCTCGGGCACGTCACGGAAGACCTCGGCCACCGTGCGCAGCGTCCAGGGGAGCTGCAGGTCTGAGCTGTTGACCCAGCCCATGAGCTCGCCGGTGGTGTGCCGGAAGCCCTTGTTGAGGCCGTCGATGTGTCCGCCGTCCGGCTCGCTGCACCACCAGGAGAGGCGGTCCGCCACACGCTCGACCGCCTCACGACTGCCGTCCGTGGACCCGGCGTCGACGACGACGTAGTCGAGCGCCGGATAGTCCTGGTCCAGCACCGACGCGAGCGTGGACTCGAGGTAGGTGACCTGGTTGAACGACGGCGTGACGATGCTGATGACTGGCCGAGCGGTCACGACGTCACCTCCGCGGGCCGGTGGCGGTCGCACGATTCGGCGACGACCGCCTGATAGATCTCCGTCATGCGCTCTCTGACACGCTCGGGGTCGTTGCGCCGGCGAGCCCGCGCGCGGGCCGCAGCGCCCAGCCGTGCCGCCAGATCCCGGTCGTCCAGCAGCCGCCGGACGGCGGCGGCGAGGGCCGGGGCGTCTCCGCGCGGCACCAGAAGCCCCTGCGCCCCGTCCTCGAGCAGCGACGGGATGCCTCCGGTGTACGAGGCGACGACGGGCGTGCCCGCGAGCATCGCCTCGACGACCGCATTGGGGCTGTTGTCGATGTGGGACGGGTACACGAACGCGTCGGCCGCCTCCAGCTCCGCCGCGATCGCGGCGGCGTCCAGGCGGCCCAGCCATGAGACGGCGCCGTCGACCCCGAGCCGCCTGGCGGCGCGGCGATGGAGCCGGTCCATCTCCGAACCCTCGGGGACCCCGGCGACGCGCACCCGCAGACCGGGGTGGTCCGGCAGCAGCAGCGCCGCGGCACGCAGCAGGGTCTCCGTGCCCTTGAACGGCATGGCGCTGGCCGTGGAGTACAGGCTCGGGCCCGCCGCCCGGCGGCCGGCCGCGGCAGCCCAGTCCGCGTCCCCGAACTCGTCGCGGACGATCTCGTCGCAGTGGAAGTAGGCTGCCGAGGGGTTCGTCGCCACAAGCACGGCCCTGTCCCAGTCCGTGCGCCCGGCGAACCAGCGCGCCGCGCGCATGACCTCCACCTCCTGCCGCGCGAGCTGCCGATACCGGACGTACCCCTGGGCCACGCCGCGCCCCTTGACGAAATCCTCGCTGAGCACGAGCCGGGCCACGTCGCCGGCGGTGCGCCCGGCGAAGTACAGTGGAGCGCACGCCTGCATCAGTCCCTGCAGGGAGACCAGGCAGGGGGCCGGCCCCGCGACCGCCGCCGGCCCGAGCACGCTCTCGGTGCCCTGGAGGTGGACGAGGTCCGGCCGCAGACGGGCGATGAGGGCGCCGGTCGCGGCGAGGGTCTCCGGCGCCGTCAGCCGGTGGCGCCAGCCCCGCATGATGCGGCCGACGCGGCCCCCGTCCGGCGGCGCCGGCACGCCGTGGTACCACACGCCGCCGGCCTCGAAGGGCGTGAAGGCCGTGGTACACGGCGCCGCGATCTCCACGCGGACGTCGCCGCTTCGCGCGAGTTCCTCCGCCAGCCGGTCCACCCAGGCCTGGGGGCCTGGATACGCCGGCTGGCCCAGGTGCTCGCGCACCGGCTGCGGCAGCACGTCGGTCAGCCAGAGGGCGCGCAGCACGTCAGGGCCTCCTCATCGCGAGCAGCCGTCGGACGCGCGGTCCAACGGACCAGCGCGTACGCCAGAACCAGTCGTGCACCGGGTCCGCAACGCGCAGCGCCTCGCGACCCGCCGCATAGAGCCGCGCGCGCAGCAGACGCTCCGCGTCCTCCATCGGCCGTATCTCCACGTTCACTCTCCCGGCGGCGATGTCCTCCATCATCCTGTGCACCTCCGGGGGATGGTCGCCTCGGTACCGTTGCAGCCAGCTGGGCAGCCGATACACGTTGTGCACGTTGTATGGCTTCCGGAGCGTCACATAGGACTCCTCCATCCACCGCCGTATGCGCTCGGGCTCTACCGTGTCGCCGTAGAGTCCCCAGTTGGCGTAGTAGTCGACCTTCTCCCGCACCTGTTTGGGCAGCAGCAGCGAGTAGTGCCGCATGGCGATACCCCGGCGCGCCATGGTGCGGCCGTCGAGCCAGCAGAGACCGCGCAGGTCGCGCCCCTTCGGATCGAGCACGGTCGGCGGCCTGTGCGTCGCGTACATATACCCCTCTCCCCACTTGAACAGCCTGTGGAAATCGGCGCCCCCACGCCGCAGGTACCACCCGTCGACGGCGACGCCGAGACTGCCCCAGATGGTCACGGTCGGAAACGTGACCGCCGTGATGGAGGGGTCGGCGGTGAGCATGGCTCGCACCCGCACCAGGTCGCCCGGCAGGTAGAACTCGTCCACGTCGACCTGCCACAGGTAGTCGCCGGTGGCCCGGCGCGCGTAGGCCCGGCTCTGCTCGTCCTTCTCGCCGGGCCAGAACCCGTTCGGATGACCCTCGTCCTCCGCGGTGACCACCACGAGCTTGCCCTCGGGATCCTCCTCTGCAGCCAGACGGCGCAGTTCTTCCAGCGTACCGTCGCGCGAGTGCCCGTCCGGCCGGGCGATGCCGCGGGCGCCCGGCGCCGCCCCCTCCACCACCACGATCTGGTGTACGTACGGGTACAGCGCCCTGATCGTGTAGGGCAGGAACGGCATGCCGTCCAGCACGATCGTCCCGACGCTGATGCGGGGCGGCAGCCTCACGCTCCGCACCTTCCCCGGGCGTCTCGGCGGCGGAGCAGCTTCTCGATGGGGAGCAGGGTCAGGTAGGCGCCGTAGGCAGTCAACCGCCGTTCGGTGAGGCCCCATCGGCGCGTGACCTTGACGGTGCGGCGGAACCCGGGCGTCCAGCCGAGCCGCCACAGCACCTCCCAGGTGAGGCCGAGCTTCCCGACCTCGAGATTCACGCGGCGGACGTAGTCCGGGCGCACGACCTCACGCAGGACGGCGGGGTCGAGTGGCCTGAGCGGGCGGCGGCGCATCCCCCGGTAGTTGAGCGTGTTGCGGTTGTCCACCGGCAGAGAGATCCCCTCGAGGTCGACGCCCGACTCGGCGAAGTAGCGGTAGAGCCACCGCCGCTCCTCGCGCATCTCGTCCGGCAGCGTGAGCATGCGCATGGCCAGGTCGATGTCCAGGAAGGGCGCCCGCGGCTCCAGGCCGAAGGCAGCGGGCACACTCAGCAGGTACGAGAGCAGCGTCAGCCGGATGCGCACCACGGTGAACACGCGCGGCAGCATCTCGTCGCGGATGCGGGGCTCCGTCTCCAGCAACCGCTGCGCGCCGAGACGTTCGCTGCGGAATCGGCTGAAGGCCGAGTCCGCGTTGAGCCGGCCGTACCGGAAGACGGTGTACACGTCGTCCGGGTCGCGCAGTGTCGGGATCACGCGCACCTCGGGGTCGTCGCCCTCGAACCACTCGCCGCAGGCGCCGCTGAGCAGGTGGGAGCCGGTGGGTACCCACTGCAGGACCCGTCGGTAGAACTCCATGTGATACATGCCGTGCGCGTGGGTGGAGACACCGAACATGGCGTCCCAGTCGTCCAGGAACTCATGGAAGTCACCGAGGGGGACGAGCCGCCACTGCAGACCCAGGCGGTGCGCCAGTTCGCGCGCCTTCACCGCCTCTGTGGAACGGCGCGGGTCGTCGCTCACGCCGTAGGTGAAGGCGCGGATGCGTGATGTGTCGCGCAGCAGCAGGTTGATGAAGCGACTGTCGCAGCCGCCGCTCGTGGGGACGACGACGTCGCCGGCCTCTCCGGCCGCCTCGTTGATGCGCGCCTCGGCCAGGTCCAGCACCTCGGGCACCGTGCTGCGGCGCTCCAGCCACGGGTAGGCCGGGTCGTCGAGATACTCCACACGGAGACTGCCGTCGGGGTCGCGCCAGAGACGCGACGAGTGCCGCAGCAGCCGCACGTCGCGCACGGGGGTGTGCTCGAACACCGAGAAGCCGAAGTCGAGGTAGTCGTTGAAGCCCTCCGGGTCGAACTCCAGGCCGTCGAGGTCGATCACATCGTTGATGTCGTGGCCGGCGGCGCCGGTGCGGAGGTTGTAGAAGAACGGCCGAGAAGCAAGCCAGTCAGACTCGTGGACGAGGACTGGCGCGGCGGCGCCGGCGACGACGGGGGCCGGCTCAGTCATGGGTGCCTCCCGGCTTCGGGACGAGGGAGGCGGCGGCCACCTCCGGCCGCGCCGCCCGGGTTTCGCCGGGCGCGGCCGTCTCCTCGGCCGGCACGAGCGCCTCCGCCGCCTCCCGGCGGCGACGGCACGCCTCGGCCGCCACGAACGCGAACAGCCACAGGCCCATCGGGTAGCGGTCGGGGTTGAGCACCGTCCACGAGACGAACCCTTCGAGGAAGACTCCCGCCAGGGCGCCGAGGAACACGAGACCGAGGAACTCCGCGTCGCCGGTCCCCAAGACGGCGAGCGACAAGGATCGCCACGCGAACGCCGCGAACAGGGCCACGAAGAGCGCCATTCCCGCCACACCCAGCCGGTAGAGGACCGGCACCCACACGAGGTCGGCGGCCATCCACTCGATGTCGCCGGCCGGCCAGTGCTGGGCCGGCGAGGCGAAGCCCTGGCCGAGCGCGTGGCTCTCGCCGCCGATCCAGTCGTACACGCGCTCCATCTTGCGCTCGCGGTTCTGCAGGTTCGCGTCGGCGGTGACGTCGCCCGACGCGGTGGCCATGCCGATGCGAGACAGCAGGTACTGCGACTGCACCGGCAGCGCCGCGAAGGCGACGACCACGAACAGCAGGACGATGCCGGCGATCGCCAGCGCCCGTTTGAACGCGAGTCCCGCTTCGCGCGACTTGAGCAGCCGAACCCCGAGGATCACGGCCACCTCGACGATTGCGATCACCAGCAACGACCTCGTGTACGAGATCCAGAGCGCCGCGAGCGTCACGACGAAGACGCCCGCCCACCACGGCGTCCACCGTTTCTGCGCGATGCTGAAGGCCGTCGCCAGGATGAGGAACTGCGGCATGAAGTAGAAGGTGCGCGTGAGCTCCTGGCCCATGAACACGATCGTCTGATACTCCGTCGCCTCATAGATGGGCACGTGGAGCCCCTGGTGGGCGATGTAGAGCAGCGCGGCCAGCGTGTTCACTCCCACGATCGCACCCAGCAGGTGGACGGTCTGCGTGCGTCCCGCGTGCGTGAGGATGCCGCGGAGCAGGAAGTACCCCATGAAGAGGTAGATCCACCCCTTGGCCTCGCCGAGTGCGCTGCCGGCGCTGCCGAACCGCAGGACGGTCAGGACCACCTCGAGCGCGGCGTACGCGGCCAGACCGAGGAGGACGACCTCCTCCGGGGTGGAGAGCCGGGGACCGAGGAGCCGGCGGTCCTCAGACGAGCGCCGCCGGCCGGGCAGGAGCAGGTCGAAGTACACCACCCAGACGATGAGCAGCCAGAGCATGACGTGGTCCGCCGTCTCGAGTCGCCCGGGCACGTAGAAGATCTTGAGCTTGTAGAAGAACACGGCCTGCGCCATGTACATGAGGAAGGGGATGCCCAGGAGGAACACGCGCTCGTGGAGCGAGCGCCAGATGAAGAACAGCAGGAGAAGCGCAGGGAGCGCGAGTCGGATCAGCTCCACGCCGGCTGCCTCCTCCCGGGCGAGGGCATCGCGAAGGCGTGCTGCGGCAGTTCGGCGCCGGGTCCGGAGCCGGTGAGCCCGGCGAGGACGGCAGCCTCCACGCGCGCCGGCGCGAAGCAGGCCGTGAAGGCGCGCAGGCGCGGCGCGTACGCTTCCGGCCGCCGCGAGAGCAGGGCTCGGAACGCCCTGCGGAGAGCCCGGTCGTCCCCGGCGGCGTAGGTGATGCCGAGACCGAAGGATGCGGTGCGGAACGCCATGAGGCCCTCGTCCGGCACCACGACGGGCCGTCCCGCGGCCGCGGCCTGCAGCATCACTCCGCTCGAGCCGAGGTGACGCCGGTAGGGGAGCGCCACGCACGTGCCGGCTCGCAGGAACACGTCGGCCGTCTCCGGGCGCACGTAAGGCCCGGCCGTCTCGAGCAGCGCCCCGCGCTCGAGGAGGAGCGCCCGCAGGCGCTCCACCTCCTCCGGGCGGTCGCCGTCATGAGGCTCGAGCCGCCCGCAGTGCAGAAAGGCGGCATCCTCTTCCGCCGCGAGGCGGAGGAGGGTGTCGTAGCCGCGCCGCTCCTGGTTGGTCCCCACGTACACGACGACCGGGCGCCGTGGCACGCGCGCGAGCATCTCGGTCACTCGCGCTCGCCAGCGCGCCGTCTCCTCCTGCTCGCCGCCGTCACCGTCCGGCTCGCGGAAGATGTCGGGCATCCATCGATGAGTGAGCGGGTGCTCGGCGGCGAACCGCTCGTCCAGCACGAGGGCGGCGTCCACGGGGCTCACCGCCGCGGGACCGCCTTCGTGGAAGGCCACATCCTCGGGCGCGCCGCGGCGCCGGCGCCGCAGGCCGCGGCGCCGAGACGAGCGCGCGGTGTAGAGGTAATTGGTGGTGCGCACATACAGTCCCACGGTGCGCACCCCCGGGAGCGCCGCCCGCGTGAACGCCGGGTCGCCGATGAGACCGTCGGCGTCGGCGCAGAAAAGCTCCTCCGCGCCGGCGTCGCGGAGCAGGGCCGGCAGCGCCGCGGCGGAGAACGCCGCGACCGGTCCGGCGTCCACGACGCTCACCCCACTCCGCTCACCGAGCTCGGCGAGCAGCGGGTGGCCGGCGACGCCGTCGGCGCCCAGATCGCCGGCCACGACCACGTCGCGGCCGGCCCGCGCGAAGATGGCGGCGAGCACACGGCAGTAGATGAGGCGGTGGCCCTGCAGGCTCGGCGACAGCAGCACCACCGCCGGTCGGCGCACCCCCCTGGTCGGCGCCGTCAACGGGTCACCCCGAGCCGTCGCGCGCCCACGTGAGCAGCGGCGCCACCGCCCCGGGTTTCGCTGCGAGCGCGTGGATGGATGCGCCGGCGTCCCGCTGCACATCGAAGGAGACGGCCCCTCCACGCACGATCCACCGCTGGCGGTCGATGCTGATGCGCGGCAGCACCGTGTACCGACCGGCGTTGAGCAGGTCGGGCGGGATGTGGCACTCCAGGCGGTTGCGCCCCAGCTTGAGTTCCGGCCACTCCGCCGGATCCCCGTCCGTCTGGTAACTCCGAAAGGCCACAGTCGTGTCGGAGAGGGCCAGGTCGAAGCCGATCGTGAGGCCGTAGGGGATCGATTCCAGGTCGACGTCCATCTGCACGCTGAACGGCTTGCTGCTGATGACCACGGAGGTGGGCAGCCGGTCCGGACCGAGGACGCGCACGGCCGCCAGCAGCACTTCGCCGTCGCCCAGTCGGTCGTCACCCTCCAACTCGAGCAAGCCCGAAGCGCCGCCCTGCAGGCGCAGATAGCGGTCCACGACCTCGGATGGAGGCCCGGAATCGACCACCGCCCCCTGCTGCAACTCCACCACCCGCGTGCACAGGCTGCGGATCGCCTGCATGTTGTGGCTCACGAACAGGACGGTGCGCCCGGCGTTGGCGACGTCCTCCATGCGGCCGAGGCACTTGGCCTGGAAGGCGGCGTCGCCCACCGCGAGCACCTCGTCGATGACGAGGATCTCGGGTTCAAGGTGCGCCGCCACGGCGAACGCGAGGCGCACGTACATGCCGCTCGAGTAGCGCTTGACCGGCGTGTCGAGAAAGCGCGAGATCTCCGAGAACTCGACGATCTCGTCGAAGCGCCGGTTGATCTCGGCGCGCGTCATGCCGAGGATCGCGCCGTTCAGGTAGATGTTCTCCCTCCCGGTGAGCTCCGCGTGGAACCCGGTGCCGACCTCCAGCAGGCTCCCGACGCGGCCGTTCAGCTGGATCTCGCCCTCGGTCGGCTCCGTGATGCGGGAGATGATCTTGAGGAAGGTACTCTTGCCGGCGCCGTTGCTGCCGATGAGACCGAGCACCTCGCCCTCCTCCACCTCGAGCGAGACGTTCCGCAGCGCCCAGATCTCCTCCGTCACGTGGGTGGCGGCGCCGGGGTGGCGGATACGCTCGATGGGGCGCTTGACGGCAGCCGTGACCGCGTCGCGCAGCGTGGTGTGCTTCTCCAGGGCGCCGCCGATGCGGTACCGCTTGCCGATCCCCTCCGCCTTGACGCTGATGACGCTGCCCATCGTCACACCACGTCCGCGAAGGTGCGTTCCATGCGCTTGAAGTACACGAGCCCGGTCACGAGCAGCACGAGCACGATGGCGGACGAGGCGGCCAGCAGCCCGCTCGGCGGCTCGCCTCCCGTGAACGCCCAGCGAAAGGCCTCAACGACACCGGTCATCGGGTTGAGGCCGAGCGCGAGCGTCCATTTGAGCGAGTTGTCGTCCGGCGGCTGCCAGATGACCGGCGTCACGAAGAACCACAGCTGCGTGAGGAACGGGATGACGTGGCCGACGTCCCGGTACAGCACGTTGAGCGCGGAGAGCCAGAGGCCGCAGGCCAGCGCGGTGACCATGGCCAGCACCACGAACAGGGGCAGCAGGACGATGTGCCAGCTCAACGGCAAACCGTAGGCCAGAAGCAGCACGAAGTAGACGCCGAGGCCGATGAGGAAGTCGACCAGCCCGGCGATGACGGCCGACATCGGGATCACGAGCCGGGGAAAGTACACCTTGGTCAGCAGATTGGCGTTGCCGACGAGACTCGTCCCGGACCGGCCGAGGGCGCCGGCGAACAGGTTCCACGGCAGAAGCCCCGTGTACACGAAGATCGCGTATGGGATCGCCTGCCCGTTGACGACTTGCGGGTCGTACCGCGCGCCCATGAGCCGCTGGAAGACGATGGTGAACACCACCATCGTGATCACCGGCTGCAGGATCGCCCAGAGTATGCCGAGTACGGCCTGCTTGTAGCGCACCTTGATGTCGCGCCACGTGAGGAAGTAGAGCAGTTCGCGGTACTCCCAGAGCTCTCGCAGGTGGAGTGATGCCCACCCCTTGGTGGGTCTGATCACCCGACTCGCCTTCCGGACCTCCGCGGCCCCGCTCGTGCTGGCCATGCGCCTCCTTCACCCGCCGCACCAACTGTACACAAGTTCGTGAACGCTTATCGGCAGCCTGCCCTCAACTCCTTACCGGTCCTGCCGACCCCTTCAGTACCAAAGGTCCCGGCCAGGACCTGACCCCCAGGATTCGACCCCCGACGTGAGTCGCGCCGGTGCGACGGCGGCACTGCCGCGCGCTGGTTCTCTCCTCTCACGTGGGTCGGGAGGAGGCAACAGTGTTCAGGGTGAAGGCATCCCCCGCAGTCATCACCGCAGTTCTCGTCCTCAGTCTGTTCGTCCCCATTTCCACAGCCGCGGCGTCGGAAACCGGTTCGCCGATGCGCCTCACAGGGCTCGAGCGGCGCGCCGAGGGTCTCCACAAGAAGCTCGACACGCTGACCCGAAAGGCGCGCACGTCGAAGAACTCCTCGCGGCTGCGCCACAAGGTGCTCAAGACGAACGCCGTGCTCAAACGCATGAACCGCAGCCTGGCACGGCTCGGCGCGGCGGCGCTGGCCGCCGAGAGCGTCGACGACGCGTTCATCCACGCGGTGATCGCCAGCAACGCCACCGCCGCCCACCTCGACAAGGACGCGATCCGTCTCTCCCGGCGCACGCTGAAGCAGGTCCGTGGCCGGGAGGTGAAGGCGCTGAAGAAGCTGCGGGCACGACTCCTCACGCTGTCGGCCAGGTTGCGCAAGCCCAGGAAGCCGGCGACCCTCCCGACACCGACACCTTCTCCGACACCGACGATCACGCCCACGGCAACGCCGACGGCGACGCCCACCGTCAGCCCCGGCGCCACCGTCACCCCCACTCCCACGCCGACGGCGACCCCGACCATGAGCCCGGCGCCGACGCCTGCTCCGACGGTCACGCCGACTCCCACGGCGACCCCGACGGTCGGCCCCACCCCGACGGCGACGCCGAGCCCGACGCCCAAGCCCACAGTGACGCCGACGGCGACGCCGACCGCGACCCCGACGGCCACACCGACTCCCACGTCGACCCCGACGGCCAGTCCCACCCCCACGGCGGCGCCGAGTCCGACGGTCACGCCGACCGCGACCCCAACGGCCACGCCGACCTACACGACGATGACCAACGCCCGGCTCACCTCCGGGACCCCATCCGCCCCCCGGGTCTATGAGCGCATCATCTTCACCGGAGGGGACGCGACGCGTGGCGTGCTCCACGTCAACTACACGCTGCACGACGTCGTCATCCGCGACTGCATCATCGACTCCGGGCCCCAGAACGGCTTGACCATCAACGCCCTCGACAACGCCGTCATCGCCAACGTCCGCTTCGAGAACGTGATCGTGCGCCCGCAGCCGCGGATGGGCGTGGAGGTGACCGACCGCACCTCGTCCGGACGCACCAGCAACAACTGGCACCACCTCACCTTCGATCGGATGACGATCGAGCCGCAGGGTTCGGAGGCGTTCTCGCTCTGCTCCGGGATGACCGGCGACACCGTGACCACCATCCGCGACATGACGATCGAAGGCTCGGGCAACCGCCCCGACCTCTACCCCTGGGGCCAGGGATTCGAGATCAACAAGGCGCGCGGCGTGACGGTGGACGGACTCACCATCGGCCAGACCCGCGGCGCCGCCTTCAACCTCCAGGGGCCGAGCTCCGGCACCGACATGCTGTGGCGGTTCTCCCGCGTGGTGGCGGACATGCGGGTCAAGGACGATCAGCAGATCGAACCCATGAGCAGCACCGCCCAGGTCGTCTACTGCAAGAACGCCACGGGCTGGCGCTTCTCCGGCACCGTCGTCACAGCCCCGAGCGGGTCCTACAACGGGTACCTCGACAACGTGAACGGCGCCGACTTCACCGGGACCACGTGGCTGCGGCCGGGCTCCAAGCCCTACGTCTCCCAGGTGAACGGCAGCGGCGGCAACGTCGCGCTGCCGTAGAGGACGCGGGGGGGCGCCGGGCTCCGCGCGGGATGCGCGGCCCCCGGCGCCCTCACACGTACGGCTTCACCTCACCGCGTCTCGCCTCTCGTACACGAGCCAGCCCGACGCGGGCAGCCTCCCCGTGAGCTCGTAGTTCTCACGCACCCATGTGCCGACCGATCCCCACTGGCGAGCGAACTCGTCATCTCCTCCAGGCCAGCCCCGGCCGACGGAGGACAACGGAGGCTTGGGTGTGGACGCGTCGGCGTCGGGCGACGAGTCCAGGATGAGCGCGGGAGGGTCGCGCCTGAGGTCCGAGAGGAAGGTGGGGACGAGGTCGTAGTCGAGGTAGGCGCGACTGTACAGGAACGGCTGGAAGACGTACCGCGTGGGCGACTGCCGTTGCGCCAGGAAGTTGACCTCGTCCGAGTAGTCTCCCCACACGAGGACGGTGTCGCCGCTGCGCGTCGCGCCCGTGATACGCCTGACCGCCTCGTGCACGGGGCGCGGATCGCTCGCGCTCACATATGCCTCGGCGTGGACGAGCGACCCTCCCACAGCACGCAGGGACTGGGCCAGCTGCGGCAGGGGGCCCAGCAGAGCGAGGGCCAGCAGCGCGACGAGGACGCGGCGCCGTCCCCGGAGGCGCGCCGCGTCGGCGGCGACGCCGACGAGCACCGCGATGGCGGGCAGCCAGGTCCAGGTGTACCTCCCGCCTCTGCCCGCGAGCGACGATACGGCGATCTCGATGGGCAGCCACACGAGGACCAGCACCATGAAGGGATCGATCTGAGAGGTCCGCGAACGGACGCAGCGCACGAGGATCAGGAGCCACATGGCCGCCACGGCCACGGCGGTGACGAAGCCGACCCGGTGCAGGCCGTCCGTCAGGACGCCGAGACGATCGGAGAACGAGGGATGGCCCACGTAGGCGAACGGGAACTGGAAGTACTGGCGGACGAGCCCGCCCAGGTCGCCCTTCAGTGCCACGAAGAGGAGCACCAGCAGCGTCACGGCTCCTGCTCCGGCTGCCAGGAAGCCCATGTCCTTGAGAAGACGGCGGCCGCGGCGCCGGAGGAGCGCGCCGGCCGCCTCGGCCACGACCAGCGCGGCCCACAGGCCCGCGCAGGTCATCTTGACGAAGAAGGCGGCCGCCCCGAGTGCTCCCACGGCGAGGAGGCGGCCCGCGCGCCGCACGCCCGGAGGCTCGGGGTGAGGGCGCCGGCACAGAAGATACACGGCGCCCCACTGGAACACCCACGCCCACTCCTCGGCCATGTTGCCGCTCGCGTGGCGGTTCACGAGCAGCAACCAGGCGGCAGTCCCGACAGCCGCCGGCACGGCGCCGAACCTGCCGCGGAGCCCGAAGTAGCCGAGCAGCGTGCCGGCGCAGAGGAGCAGGAACTCGCCGATGTACGGCGCCCACGCCGACTCGCCGAAGAGCGTGAGGCTCCACGCGTTGAAGGCGTACAGCAAGGGTCCCTTGATGTCGGCCAGATCGCGATACAGAGAGAGTCCGCGGTTGAGCTGCTGGCCGACGTAGAGAAACACGCCGGAATCCCGGCTGGGGACGAGCCCCACGATGGGGTTGAAGTGCGAGAACCACACCAGCGCGAGCACCAGCACCAGCACCGCGGGAACGCCAAAACGAGCGACACGGCGTGAGGTGATCCACGCCCACGGTCGCACCTCAGGCGTGCTCGGTGGCGGAGTCCCGGTCGATTCCACCGCGAGACCCTACCATACCGCCCCCCACCTGCGCCCCGGAGAACGCCGCGCGTCGACGGCCGTGTGTCGCGCGGCTAGAATCCGGGGCGACCGGGAAGGAGAGACGGCACGAGCCCCGTCCGGAGGGCGCGCGATGCGGGCGAGCCGGCAGGCGGCACGCCGCACGAGCGAAGGCGAGGTGAGCAGCGAGGTGGACCAGGTCTCCTTTCACGACCTCGGAGCGACCGTCCATCGAGGCACGGTGCCCCCGGGGCTCCTCGATGAACTGCCGGGTCTCTACAACAGCATCTTCTCCACCGTCGACTGGTGGGAGACGCACGATCACCGCCACTACGACGGCGTCTGCGTGCTCGACCGGCCCAGGCACGTAGTCGTCTACTCCGTGGACGGCGACACCGTCGAGGTGCTGAACAAGGTGTTCGCCATCGGCGCCGAGGAGGCGCGGCGCGTGTGCCTCGCCATCTTCCGCGCCGTGCCGCAGGCACGGCGCATCCACATCGAAGTCCTGTTCCCGCCGCGAGAACTGCGCCTGCCGCTGCGCGTGCGCAACGTGGCCGAGCATATGGTCATCGATCTCCCGGCCACCGTGGCCGACTACGACGCCTCCCTCGGCAAGCGCACGCGCGGCAACCTGCGCAACTTCCAGAACCGGCTGCGGCGCGATCACCCGGACGTCGCGACGGAGATCATCGTTCCGGGTGCCGGCGCCGCCGCGCTGTTCGACCAGTTTCTCGAGTGGAAGAACGACTGGTTCCACGCCCGCCACGGCCACACCACGTTCTGGGAGGACAAGCCCGAGTTCATCGGGCAGGTCAAGGAGCTGGCCTGCCGCCGGGGTGAGGTTCAGGTCACCACCATCTCCGGCGAGCCCGCCGCCATCCGCCTCCTGTTCCCCGTGGGCGACTCCACCGTCTCGCTGCAGGGTTCGTTCGATCCCCGGTACCAGAAGTACCGCCTCGGCCTGCTCGCCTCGTACTGGGTGATCTGCGACGCCGTGGAACGCGGCATGAAGCAGGTCAACCTGCTGTGGGGCACCACGGACTACAAGAGCCATCTGGGCGCGACGCCGCGCGCGGCCACCCAGCTCTCGGTGTTCCGCTCGCACACGGATCGCCTGTACTCGCTTGGCGAGACACGCGACATCGTGCGGCGGCAGCTCCGCGAACGCGGCAACCGCGCCTACTGGAGAGCGCGCGGCGGTGCGCGGCGCGCGCTCGAGCGCGCGGGCCTCCGCCGCGGCGGGGAGGCGCGATGAGCGGCGCGGTCACCATGGCTTCGGGCGGTGGCTCCTACGCGGATCTCCGCGCGCGAGTGAGCCTCGGTCCCGTCGATCAGCAGGTGCTGGACGAGCTGCCGGGCCTCTACAGCAGTCTGTTCGCCACAGCCGCCTGGTTCCAGGTGTACGACCGCAAGGCGCCCAACGGAGTATGCGAGCTCGACGACCCACGCCATGTGCTCGCGTTCCACGTAGACGGCGACACGGCTGACGTCCTCAACAAGGCCTTTGCGATCGACCCCGCCGACGCCCGGCGCGCCTGCCTCGCGATCTTCCGCGCGCTCCCGACCGTGCGACGCATCCACCTCGAGGTCCTGTTCCCACCGGGGGAGCTCCGCGCCCCCAAGCGCTGGCTCATAGCCGCCGAGGACCAGGTGATCGACCTGCCGGGCGACGCCGACGCCTACGCGGCGTCGCTCGGCAAACGCACACGCAAGAACCTGCGCAACTACGACAACAAGCTGCGCCGCGCGTACCCGGACGTGTCGACGTCGACGTTCGTCCCCTCGGCCGGGGAGATCCCCGTCCTGGCCGATCAGGTCATCGAGTGGAACGTCGCTCGCATGACCGCCCAGGGCATCGTGTCCGGCTTCGTCAAGCACCCGGAGCGGCGGCAGCAACTGTACGACCTGCTCGCCGCCGCAGGTGGCGAGGCCCAGGTGACCAGCATCGCCGGGCGGCCGGCAGCCATCGAGTTCACGTTCTACGTGGGCGAGGACGCCACCATCTACGTCGGCGCCTTCGACGAGGCATACGAGGACGTGCACCTGGGCCTCCTCTCCACGTACTGGGCAGTGCGTGAGGCGGCGCGCCGCGGGGCGCGCCGCTGCCACCTGTTGTGGACCACGACCTCGTACAAGCAGCGTCTCGGCGCTTCTCCGGTCACGGCCACCCGGCTTTCGCTCTTCCGCACGCCGCTGGGACGGTTCTGGTCCCTCCGCGAGGCGAGAGATGTACACTGGAGGGAGGTGAGGAGGTCGGCCAGGCGCAGGTACTGGGACGCACGGCACGCGGCGCGCCGGGCCGCCGAGCGGACCCATCTGCTGGGGCGCGACGGCCACGCGAAAGAGGGGGAGCAGGCATGAAGCAGCGGCTCGTGTATCCCGACCTCGGCGCGACCGTGGAGCTCGGCGAAGTCCGTGAGGACCTGCTCGCCGAGTTGCCCACGCTCTACGGCACTCTCTTCTCCACCCCCGACTGGTTCGACCTCTTCTTCGACCGCCCGCCGACCGACTGCTGCGTCCTCGAAGACCCGCGCCACGTGCTGGTGTTCGGGCGGGACGGACGCGGGACGGTCGAGATCTACAACCGCACCTTCGAGATCGCGCCCCAAGACGCCGAGCGTGCCTGCCTGGCTGTGTTCCGGGCGCTCCCTTTCGTGCACCGAATCCGCCTGCACGTGCTGTTCCCTCCCCGCGAGCTGCGTCTGCCGGTCCGCGTGCTCGGCACCCGCGACCACCTGATGCTCGACCTCCCGGCGACAGCCGAGGAGTGGGAGGCGTCGCTCGGCAGGAGCACGCGCCGCAACCTCAAGCTCTATGAGAACAGGTTGCGGCGCGCCCACCCCGACGCGTGCACAGAGGTGATCGACCCCACGGACCGCGCCGAGGAACTCCTGGACCTCATCGTCGCCTGGAAGGTCGCCCGCTACACGGCCAAGGGCCTCACCACCTACTGGGAGACCAAGCCCGAGGAGTACACCCTCGTCCTCGAGCTCCTGAAGCGAGGTGACGGAGAAGCCGTGGTCACGACCGTCGACGGCCGCGTCGCGGCGATCGTCCTGCTGTTCTGGATGGACCGGGGCGTGTGCGCGCAGGAATGGGCTCACGACCCCGCCCGCGAGTCCCTCCATCTGGGGTTCGTCTGCCTGCGCGCCGCAATCAGGCATGCGATCTCCAGAGGCGCCGTCAGCATGGATCTGCTCTGGGGCAACGAAGAGTACAAGGAGCGCTTCGGTGCCCGGCACGTGCCGTCCAGCGTGGTCTCCGTCTTCCCGTCACGACGCGCGCGGGTGCACACGCTGCGGGAGGCCCGGCAGGTCGCGTGGCGCCGACTCGAGCGCGAAGGGCGCCGTCGCTACTGGCAGGCACGGCACCAGGCAGGGAGGATCGTCCGCGGCACGGCTGCCCGCGCCCGCGCCGCCGGTAGGCAGGACGAGGCGGGGTAGCGTTGAGGCATCAGGACAATGGAGCGCCATACAGGGCGTGCAGCAGTTCGCTGCGGCTTCCGCAGTTCGGCGCGGAGGTGCTCCTCGACTGCGAGCCGGAGGAGTTCGCTGCGGAGCTGAGCGACCGCTATGGGAGCTTCTTCAGCACGGTCGAGTACCTCACCCTGTACACCCACCCGCCCAACTACAACGCCTGCACGCTCGAGCGGCCGCGGCACGACATCCTCTTCGCGCTGCGCGGCCACACGGCCGACCTCCTCAACCGGCTCGTCGACATCGAGCCCGAGGCGCTGGAGCTGGCGGCGGCCGCCATCTTCGCGGCGTGCCCGGCCGTCCACAGGATCCGGGCGGAGGTCAAGTTCCCGCCGGCCCGCATCCACCGCTGCCACAGAGTGGTGCAGACGTCCGAAGACATGGTAGTCGAGCTGCCGGCCGACACGGACGCGTACCACCGGCAGATCGGGAACACCACGCGCAAGCACCTCCGCCAGTACGGCAACAAGCTGCGCCGGGAACACCCGGACTTCGAGCTGCGGCGGCTCGAGGACCAGGACATCCCGCTCGAGCTCGTGCAGCAGACCGTGGCCTGGACCAACGAGCGCGTCCGCGCCAAGGGCGACATCTCCGTGTATGAGGAGGACCCGTCCAAGATCCGTCCCCTGTGGCAACTGCTGCAGCACCACGGCCTCGCCCTCAACGGCTACATCGACGGCGAGCTGGCCGCCACGCAGCTCCTGCTCTGCGTCGGCCGGGACACCTGGATCCACACGGTTGGCTTCGACTCGCGGTACGAGAAGCTCCACCTCGGGCTGCTCATGACCTACTACTCGATCCTCGAGAGCATCGAGCGCGGCTGCCGCCGCACGCACATGCTCTTCGGCACGCCGGTCTACAAGAGCCGGCTCGGCGCGGAGCCCGTCACGGCCTGGGAGGTATCGCTGTTCCGCACGCCGGCGGACAAGGCCGTGTACGCGCGTGAGGTGAGTGAGATGGTGTGGCGCGACCGCCAGAGGATCTACTGGGCCGCGCGCCACAGGGCCGCGAGGGCGGCGCGCGCGGCGAGTGGCCGCCTACGGAGGAGCGCGCC
>DAIQNY010000023.1:0-21980 GCA_036788155.1 Actinomycetota bacterium
GCCGGCACGTGCTGCGCTGCAATGCCTCCGGCTATCACTGGGAGGTCGCTGCGGCCACGCTGTCCGGGAAGTCGCGCACCGTGTCGTCCATCTCCTCGTATCTCCTCTCCCACATGATCCTGCCCGTCTCGGTGGTGGCGGATGAGGGCTCGGCGCCGACGGCCCACTACCGGTACGACGGGGGAGCGGTCGTGTGGGACAACGTCTTCCTGCCGCCCGAGCACGAGCCGGCTGCGTCGGCGCTCTGGGCCCTCCACCTGGGGACGGTCCTCACGCCGCTGAGCGACGGCGAGGCGGAGCTCGTCGTGCGGCTCAACGAGGCGAACGACCAGCTCGTGGTGCACCGCGCGCACGTGGCGCGAGTCGACTGCGCCGACTTCGAGTTGCAGGGGGACTACGCCGAGTTCTGCCGCCGCCGGCATGCCCCCTTCTTCGGCGGCGACTGAAGCTGCCTGCGGAGCCCGGACGAGGTCCGGGACGATCTCGTCCGGGAGGAGGATGCATGTGTGCACCAGCCGATGCAGAGACGCCGCACGGAGGCCCGTTGGGCTCCGGCTCGCGCTACGCCGCATGGGCGCGACGGGAGTACGGCGCCCGCCGCCGAGTCGGCGTCACGCTCCTGGCCGGGCCCGTCTTCCTGATCGCGCTGCCGCTCCTGGTGGCCGGGCTCGGCCCGCGTCTGGACCGCCGCCTGGGGCTGCCGTCCGGCGGTGGATCCGCGGGCCGCCTCGTCGGAGGAGCGCTTCTTGCCCTGGGATTCGCGATCGGCTTCTGGTCGATAGTGACGCAGCTCGGTCGGGGCCGCGGGACCCCGCTACCGGTGATGCCCACCCAGGAACTGCTGACCCGGGGGCCTTTTCGCCACTGCCGCAACCCGATGACGCTGGGGACGATCGTGGCTTATCTCGGCATCGGGATCGGCGTGGGGACCACCGCCGGCACCTTGCTGGTCCTCGGCTTGGGCGCATCCCTCATCGCCTACCTCAAGCGGTTCGAGGAGGCGGAGCTGGCGGAGCGGTTCGGCGACGCCTACCTGGCGTACAAGCGGGAGGTGCCGTTCATGATCCCGCGGCTGCGTCAGTCGAGGTCGAGTTTGCGGTAGTTCACGCGCACGAACGGCCGGTAGCCGCGCCGCTCGTAGAAGCGCTGCGCGGCGTCGTTACCCTGCATGGTGGCGACGAACACGTCGGTCACGCCCGCGGCCACCAGGCGCCGCTCCACGGCGTCCATGAGTGCGGCGCCGACCCCGCGGCCGCGCTCGCCCGGCAGAACGGCGAGGGTATGGATCTCAGCCTCGCGCTCTTCGGTGGCGTACGTCTCGTCTCCGTCCTCCAGGCCGACGACCGCGTACCCGATCGGTCGGTCCCCGCGGCGAGCGACGAGGACGAACGAACCGGGTTCGCCGAGCCACGCGCGGTACTGGACACGGCGTGCGGCCACGAATCCTCGTACGTGCGCATGGGTACCGAGCCGAAGACTGCTCGATGCCGGTCCATGAGCGAGCGCCACAGAGGCCCCAGGGGGTCGAGGTCGGCGTCACTGTAGACCCCTGGGGCGGACGGCGTCAGCTCGTCGATCGTCCAGTCCCCGGTGGGGGTCATCGCGGTGCGGTGCTCCTCGGTCATCAGGGGAACTCTACTCACGGGACTGCGCTTTGGGCAACGCGGATCCGCCGCTGCGCCATCCCGGCGGGTGTGAAAGACTCCTTGCCGATGCGATGCGGATCCTACAGGTGGTCTCTGCCGCCGGCCCCCACCGGGCGGGGACCGCGGTGCTGATCACCATCGCCGGCTGGGCGGCGTGCTTCGCCGTCGGGGTCGCGTTGCAGCGCCGCCTGCGCGACCCGCAGCGCGCGTCGTACTTCCTGTTCCTGCTCGTGCTCTGGGTGCTCACGCCCCTGGCCGTCGTCTACGGCTACACCATCGTCGCCGTGCGTCCCGAGCTCGTGGCCGCGTTCGCCTTCGTCGTCGCGGCCGCCTGGACTACGCTGCTCGTGGGCATGTGGTGGGGGCGGACAGGCGCCCGCAGCCGCGCTGAGGCCGGAGTCCACGCCTACGCCACAGCGATGGGCAACACGGCGATCCTCGGCTATCCGCTCGCGACGCTCATCTTCGGCGGCCCCGGGCTGGCGCTTGCCGTCGTCTTCACGGAGTTCCAGTTCCTCATCCCCACGCAGGGGGTCATCCTGGGTCTGGGTCGGTACTACGCCGGCCCCGACTCGCTGGGGCGCCAGGCCACCGGTCTGCGGGATCTGCTGCGCAGCTGGTTCCTCAACCCGCCGGTGATCATGGGCGTGGCGGCCGTTCTCCTGCGGGTGCTCGGGGTCGATCTCACCCCGGTGGTGAGTCGCTACGGCACCACGGTCGGTCTGCTCGTCGGGTTCGTCGGGTTTCTGCAGCTTGGCCTCGCCATCTCGCTGCGGCCGCTGCGGCACGGCCGCGGCGACCTGTGGCGGGCCGCGGTCACGGTGGTCCTGCGTTCGGCGCTCGGTCCGCTGCTGCTCCTGGGCGCAAGTCGGGTGACCGGCATCCACATCCCCGGCGTCTTCCTGCTGCTGGCGGCCATGCCCGTCGCCTTCTACACCCTGGTCATCTCCGCCGTGTTCGACATGGAGCGCGAGCTCGCGCGTCTGCTCGTCACGGTCTCGACCGTGCTCGTGGTCGCCGGTGTGGTCGTCTGGCAGCTCGCCACCGGCTGACGGCCGTGCTTCTCACTCGCAAGGTCTCGTGGGACGGGAGCAGACTCACGTACAAGGTGCAGCTCAAGGCCGTGCCTCAGTGAGACACGGGCAACAGGCTCTGTCTCGCTGAGCTGACAGAGGAGGGCCGGGCTGCGCCAGCAGCCCGGCCCTCCTCGTCTTCGCACTCAATGAGGGTCGACTGGGCCGCGTGGCTTGCCTCCGTCGGCGCGGCTCGAGAGCGCTCCGCTGTGACACGCCTTGACGCAGCGCCGGCAGCCCGTGCAGCGCTCGGGCTCACGGATGCGGGCGTGCCGGTGGAACCAGACGTCCACCTTGCCGAGGACCGTTTCGGGGCACGCAAGGAGACACTCCCAGCAGGCCTCGCAGCGCGCTGCGTCCAGCTCGATGAACGCGGTCCGCCGCCGGGAAGAACGGCTCATGGAGCCCGCCGGCTGCCGACGGCCGCGGGGCCGCCTGCGACATCGAGCGCTTCGCGCAGGTCGCGGAGCGCCCGGATGGCCGCCTCTGCGGTCTGCGGGTCCAGCGCCGATGCGAGAGCGGCCTCTCGCTCGTGGGCTCTGGCGTGGAAGGTCTTCATGAATCGGCGGCCCTCCTTGCTGAGCACCACGGGCCGCCGGCGCCCATCGCGATCGTCGGTGACGCGTGCGACGAGGCCGTCCTTGTGCAGGCCGGCGACGAGTCGCGACACGGCGGCAGGGTCGGCGCCCAGCTCACGCGCCAGCGCCGAGACCGTCGACCTGCCGCCGGCGAGAGCCAGCTCGCGCATCAGCTCGAACTGTGACCCTGTAAGGCCGGTCTCGGCGGAGATCTGCCTGAGGAGCCGTCGGTAGGTGAGGAGCACCTCGCGCAGGAGGTGCGGGTAGTCTCCGCCCTCCTCATGCCGGAAGAGACCCTTGTCGACCGAATCTTGGCGCCGCCGCTCGTCCATCACCAGGATATTTGACGATATCATTGATTCTGTCAACTACTACCCGTTTCCGTTGGGGCAGGATAGGCTTGGAGTCGCCGTTCGGGAGCAGGAGGTGCCGGGAGATGAGCGTGAGAGGCACACCCGCCGAGAGTGAGGTCGTCGTCATCGGTGGCGGCGCCGTCGGGCTGGGCGTCGCCCATGCCCTCGCTCGGTCGGGCAGGACCGACGTCCTTGTGGTCGAGCGCGAGCAGGGCGTCGGGCAGGTGACGACCTCGCAGGGCGCGGGATTGTGTGGTCAGGTGCGCGCGAGCGTGGAGCGCGTGCGGCTGGCGATGCACTCGGTGGAGACGTTTCGGGAGTTGCAGCGGGACGCCGAGGTCCGGCCGGACTGGCACGAGGTCGGCTCTATCCGGATCGCGTTCTCTCTCGAGAGGGTCGAAGAGCTGCGGCGGCTGGCGGCGGTGTGCGCGGAGGCGGGTCTGGAGGTGGAACTCGTGGATCCGGCCGAGGCGGAGCGGCTGTGGCCGCTCGACCTCGGCGAGGTGCGCGCCGTGCTCTGGTGTCCCTCAGACGGCTACATGACCCCCACATCGGTCGCCGCAGCATACGAGCACGCCTGTCGAGGCATGGGCGTGCGCTTCCTGACCGGCACGGCCGTCACCGGCATAGAGGTGCGCGAGGACGGCGTCGCCGCGGTGCGAACGGATCGCGGCGACGTGACGTGCGGCACGGTGATCGACGCGGCGGGCGCGCACGCCTCTCACATCGCCCGCCTGGCCGGCCTCGAGTTGCCGATCGTCCCGGTGCGCCACGAGTACTTCGACACCGAGCCGCTCGCCGGCCTGCACCCTGAGTTGCCCTGCTTCCGCGTCCCGGAGATGACGGTGTACGGCCGGGCCGTGGGGCGGGGACTCCGCCTCGGAGGCTGGGAATCGACGGCCGAGAGCCTCGATCCCCGCGCCTTCTCGCTGGAGGATCGGGCGCCGGCGATCTCGACAGACTCCGTCGTCCTCGCCGGCTTCGAGGAGCAGTTCGCCGCGCTCTTCCCGGCGGTGCGCGGCGCTCCCCGCACGGGCGTCGCCAAGGGCTGGCCGACCTTCACGCCCGACGGCGGGTTCGTGATCGGCGAGAGCTGCCGGGTGAGAGGGTTCGTCATGGCCGGCGGCTGCAACGCGCACGGCATCTCCGGCTCGGCCGGCATCGGGCGCCTGCTCGTCGAGTCGCTCTACGACTCGCAGCCGGGCGTCTACGTCCGCAGCCTGAGTCCCGACCGCTTCACCGAGAGCGCCTGGGACTGGAGCGACGCCCGCTCCCAGGCGCAGCGCGTCTACGAGACCTACTACGCGCCGGCCGGGTGAGGTGAGGCCGGCGCCCGGCGTCCCCGGGACTCCGACTGCCCCGTCGCGACGGAACGACCATCGGAGGGCTTATGAGCGACAACGGCTCCAACCTCACGGGCAAGTCCATCGCCATCATCGGTGGGGGCATCGCCGGTCTCTGCGCCGGCTGCTACGCGCAGATGAACGGGTACCAGTCGCGGATCTACGAGATGCACGACGTACCCGGTGGCCTGATGACGGCCTGGCAGCGCAAGGGGTACACGATCGACTACTGCATCCAGTGGCTGGTCGGGTCGTCGCCCCGGTCCGGGCTGAACACACTGTGGCGCGAGACAGGCCTGTTGCGCGACCGGGAGGTCGTGGACCTGGACATCTGGATCGAACACGAGGCGACCGACGGCACCAGGGTCACGTTCTGGTGTGACCTGGACCGGCTGGAGGCGCACCTCACGTCGCTATCGCCCGATGACGGTGAGTTGATCAGGCGTCTGCTGCGGGACGCTCGGCGGCTCGGGGCCGTCGACATGCCGGCCGATCTGCCGCCGCGCGAACTCATGCGCCTGCGCGACACGCTGCACGCCGGGCCGCGCATGCTGCCGTTTCTGTTGCCGGCCCGCCGCTGGGGCAAGCTCACCATCGGCGATCTCGCGGCGCGGTTCCGCTCACCGCTGCTGCGCGAGGCGCTGCTCGCGCTCATGCCGGCACCGATGGGCGCGATGGCCCTGCTGGTGACCCTCGGCTGGCTGCACGACCGCAATGCCGGCTATCCACTCGGAGGTTCGCTGCCGCTGGCGCGCAATCTCGAGCAGCGCTTCCTCGAACTGGGCGGCCAGATGCGCTATGACACGCGTGTCGCGAAGATCACGACGCAGCGGACGGGAGGCGCCGACAGAGCGACGGGCGTCGAGTTGGCGGACGGCGGTCATGAGGCGGCCGAGGTCGTCATCTCGGCCGCCGACGGGCACGCGACGATCTACGATCTGCTCGGCGGCGCGTACCTCGACGAGGAGCTTCGTGGCGTGTACGAGCGCGAGACGCTGCCGGTCTTCTTCCCGATCCTCTTCGTCGGTGTCGGGGTCGCCCGTGACTTCGCGGACGAGCCGCACAGGATCTCCGGTGTGCGCTTCGCTCTTGACGAGCCGATCGGCGCGGGGACGGTGGTCAATCATCGACTCGAGGCGCGCATCTTCAACTACGACCGCTCCATGGCGCCGGCGGGCAAGACCGTGATCACCTCGATCCTCGAGGCGGATGGCCCGTACTGGACCGGACTGCGGGAGTCTGACATGGAGCGGTACGACGAGGAGAAGGCGCGCATCGGCGATGCGGTCGTGCGCGCCCTCGAGCGCCGCTATCCCGGCCTCACGGACGAGGTCGAGATGATCGACGTCGCCACACCCGCCACCACGGTCCGCTACACGGGCAACTGGCGCGCCAGCTTCGAGGGGTGGATGCCGACGCCTGCGTACATGATGAAGGGGTTGCCCAGGCGGCTGCCGGGACTGGACGACTTCTACATGGTCGGCCAGTGGGTGCAGCCGGGCGGCGGGCTGCCGACGGGGGTCATGACCGCGCGCGAGATCATGCAGCTCGTGTGCGCCCGCGACGGTGTGCGGTTCCGCACCACGACGGTCTGAGCGACGGCGATCGCCTCTGACCGGACCACGCCGGCGGCCGTCATCTAAGTGGCGGCCGGTGCCCGCATCAGTGCGCGCTGAGAAACTCCTGCACGTGCACCGCGGCCTCGTCGCCGCTCATCGGAGCCCCGTGGCCGCCGGCGACCACGCTGGGGGCCATGCCGGCGATGCGCAGCGCCGAGGCGGTGGCCGCCGGCCAGCTCCAGGTGGTGATCCACGGCGGCCCCGCCAGCGTCCGCTCACGCCGGAGGAGCTTGAGCGGCGAGTTCAGGTCGAGTGTCACGAGGGCGTCGCCGGTGATGGCGACGCGGTCGGACGAGCGCACGAAGGCGACGTGGCCCGGCGTGTGGCCGGGCGTCAGCACGGCCTCCCAGCCGGGCAGACAGGCCGGGGAGCCACCGATCTCGAGCGTCTGCACGGCGCCGGCAAGGCTGGAGCGGGCGAGCGTCCGCTCCATGCGGGCACGCCCGGAGAGGCGCAGCGCCGGCAGGATGACCCACCGGTCCAGTGGGCCGGCGTAGTGCCGGACGGCTCTGGCGTCACCCAGCGCCAGCGGCAGTTCGGCGGCGTGTACCCACGCACGGACCTCCCACCGGCTCGCGAGCTCGGGGAGTGCTCCCACATGGTCGGGATGGGCGTGGGTCACCAGCACACCGGCCGGGGCGGTGCGTCCGAAAAGGTACTCGGCCGCCCCCGCGATGGCTGGGGCATCCTGAGCCCAACCGGCATCGACGAGGCACCAACCCGCCTCGGAGCGGACGAAGAAGACGTTGGACGAGCGCAACAGACCCCGCCCGAGCGCAAGCCAGAAGATCCCCTCCGCCAGTTCGCGCGGCGCTGCTGCAGGTCGACC
Source organism: Actinomycetota bacterium (assembly GCA_036788155.1). Taxonomy (GTDB): domain Bacteria; phylum Actinomycetota; class Thermoleophilia; order UBA2241; family UBA2241; genus CAIXSE01. The sequence continues at coordinate 7,442 of DAIQNY010000023.1, forward strand.
GCTTCGTGTGCGGTTCATCCGATCCTCCTCCGGTCCCGGTCGGGCGCCCTCAGTGTATCCGGCAGTGTCGCCCGGCTCACGGGTGGTGCGTCTGTCTCCATCCTCAGGTGGCCGGGCGATTGCGCCGATCGCCCGTGTAGTGCCTACTTACCCTTCGACCGGCACGCCGGCCGTCACTGGCGCAACTCCGGCGCACGTCCGCAACGCCGCGTGTCGGGGCGCGTGGCCGGTGGGCATGCAGTGGTGAAGACCCAGCAAGCTGGTGAGGATGCCGCAGCGTAAAGGCCAGGGACCGCACCCACAACTGAAGAAGACGCCGCCGCATCCGATCTGGAACGAACACGTGCGGCCGTGGTTCGGCCGCCGCGCACGACGTGCGGACGAACGTCTCACGGAGCGGCTCGGCGGCCCCGCCCGTCGCCGCGTCATCGTCCTCCTGGGCCTGGTGCTCGGTCTCCAGGCGGCCGACACGAGCGCGGTCGGCGCCATCGCCCCACAGTTGCAGCCCGCGTTCGGCATCGGGACCGCGCAGATCGGCCTGCTGGTCACGGCGTCCGCGCTCGTCGGGGCGCTGGCCGCCGTCCCCTTCGGCCTCCTGGTCGACAAGACCAGACGGGTGGACGTGCTGACCGTCAGCATCCTGTTGTGGGCGACGGCGGAGATCCTCAGCGCGTTCTCCACGTCCTACGGGATGCTGCTGCTGGCCCGGCTGCTCCTGGGCGCGGTGACGGCGACGGCCGTGCCGGCCGTCGCCTCCCTCACCGGCGACTTCTTCGCGGCCGGTGAGCGCGGTCGGATCTACGGCTACATCTCCGTGGGGGAGATCGCCGGCGCCGGCGTGGGCATCGGGCTGGCGTCGTTCATCTCCGCGGCGCTCGGGTGGAGGGCGGCGTTCGTCTTCATGGCGATCCCGAGCGTGCTCCTGGCGTGGGCGCTGTTCAAGCGCCTGCCAGAACCCGCCCGCGGCGGGCAGAGCAGACTGCAGCCGGGGGCGACGAGGATCATCTCGGCACGGGAGGCAGGACCCCTGCGGACGCTGGAGGAGGACGAGGAGGAGCGGACGGACGACGTGGTGCTGCTCGAGGTGCGCCGCCGCGGCGTCGAGCACGACGTGGATCGCGTGGTGCTCACCGACCCGGCAAGGATGTCTCTGGGTCACATGGTGAAGTACGTCCTGCGTGTGCGCACCAACGTGTACATCATCCTGGCGTCGTCCATGGGCTTTCTCTTCCTGGCGGGGCTGCGGACCTTCGGCGTGCTCTTCGCGCGTGGCCACTTCGACGTGGGGCAGGCTGTGGCGACCCTGATCCTGGGCCTCGTTGGGGCAGGGTCGCTGCTGGGTCTGCTCACCTCCGGACGACTGGCCGACTGGCTGATCAAGCGCGGTCGCATCAACGCCCGGATCGTGGTGGCCGGCGTGGCGTTCATCCTCGCGGCGGCTCTGCTCGTGCCGGCGCTCAGCACGACGAACGTGCTCGCCGCCCTGGGCTTCTTCCTGCTGGCCTTCGCGGCGCTCGCCGCGCCGAACCCGCCGCTGGACGCGGCGCAGCTCGACGTGATGCCGTCCCAGCTCTGGGGCCGTGCCCAGGGCGTCCGCTCTGCGCTGCGCAACACGCTCGAGGCGTTCGGCCCGCTCCTGTTTGGCCTGGTGGCGGGTCTCTTTGTCCCGGAGGGGACGGCGCTGCAGGAGGGCGCCGAGATCGTGCCCGGCCAGACCCGCGGGCTTCAGATCGCGTTCCTCCTCACGCTGATCCCCCTGGCCGGGGCCGGCGTGCTGCTTCTCTGGACACGCCGGCACTACCCGGTCGACGTCGCGTCCGCCGGAGAGTCCGAGCGCCGGGGCAAGGAGCACGCCCGGCGCTCCGCCTGACCGCGGCCGGAATGGGTCCCTGCCGCCGGCCTCAGGCGCGCTCGAGCACGTGCGCCTTGATCATGTTGGTCTTGCCCGGCTGGTTGGTGAGCAGGCCCGCAGTGATGACGATCACCTGGCCGGGCTCTCCGAAGCCGTGCGCGAGCACCAGGTCGTTGGCCTCGCGCACCACGTCCTCGAAGCTGTCGCGCGGCTCGCCGAGCAGGGGGCAGACCCCCCGCGAGAGGGCGAGCTGGTTCACCACCCTCCGGTTCGGGCTGATCGCGACGATCGGACGGCTCGGGAAGTGACGCGCCACGGCGCGCGCCGTCGCCCCGGAGTAGGTGGCGCTGACGATCGCCGCCGCCCCGACCCGCTCCGCGACCTCACACGCTCCATGGCTCACGGCGCCCGATACGCCGGTACGGACCGCCATCCACGGCTGCGGCGCTCGGTCCCGCCCGTCGATGTCCGCCTCCACGGCAAGCGCGATGCCGTCCATGGTCTCGACGGCCTCGACCGGATAGCCTCCGACGGCAGTCTCGCCGGAGAGCATCACCGCACTCGTCGCGTCGTAGATGGCGTTGGCCACGTCGCTCGCCTCGGCACGCGTGGGCCGGGGCGAGCCGATCATGGACTGCAGCATCTGCGTGGCCGTGATCACAGGTTTCCCGGCCACGTTGGCGGCGTGGATGATGCGCTTCTGCCACACTGGGACTCTCGCAGGATCGATCTCCACGCCGAGATCGCCGCGGGCCACCATCACGGCATCCGCGGCCTCGATGATGCCCTCGTAGTCCTCGAGCGCCTCCTTGCGCTCGATCTTGGCGACCACGAGCTGGTCGCCCCCGGCCGCGGTGATCAGCTCCCTGAGCTCGCGCACGTCGGCGGCCGAGCCGACGAACGAGAGCGCCACGTAATCGACATCCTGTTCAAGACCCCAGGCGAGCAGCTCCTTGTCAGCCTCCGTCAGGGCTCCGACCGGCAGGTGCGAGTCGGGGAGGTTGACGCCCTTGCCGGAGTCGATCACCCCGTCGTTGAGCACCTCGAGCGTGACGGCGGGCGCGACCGTGGTGACACGCAGCGCGACCGCGCCGTCGTCCACCAGCACGCGCTCACCGGCGTCCAGATGAGGCAGCAGTTCGGGGAAGTTGACGGGGAGTGAGTCGCCGTCCGCCTCGCCGAGCCCGATCGCCTCGCCCTGTCGGACGGCGATCGGGCTCGGCAGACGGCCCAGTCGCAGCTTTGGCCCGGGCAGGTCTATGAGCACGGCCAACGGCCTGCCGAGCCGGTCCGCTGCGTCGCGCGCGGTGGCGATGGCCTCCTCGTGCTCGGCCGTGGTGCCGTGCGAGAGGTTGATCCGGGCCACGTCCATGCCGGCGACGACGAGGCGCTCCAGCACGCGGCGGTGCCTCGACACCGGACCGAGAGTGGCGACGATCCTCGTGCGCCGCCTGGTGGCTCCCGCGCACCCCGCGGATCTGTGCCTGTCGTTCACGAGCTCTCCCTCCCTGTCGCGGCCTTCAGGCGGAGGCTATCAGGCCCGTGTTCAGGCCGGGTGAAGCGATGCACTCCCGGGGTCGTCGTGCGCCGCCCGCGCGGTCCGGCTCAGAACCGGTTGTTCGAACACCCGCGCTCCTGCATCGGGCGGGCATAGGATCCGCCGCGGGAGTCCTTCCAGCTCGTGCCTCTCCAGTCCATGCGATGACAATCGCCGAACCAGGCGACGCCGCCGCCGGGTTTCGCCGCCCGAACACGGTTGTTCCGGAAGTCTCCGCCGTGCACCTTGCTCGCGATCACGACCTGGGAGGTGGACCCCATCTGCACACGCTGCTTGTGGACGGAGGCATCGAGGGTGTTGTTCTTGAACACCCAGCCGCAGTCGGCGGTCGTGTGCATCTGCAGGTTCAGCAGGGAGCCCCGACACTGGTAGACCTTGTTGTTGGTGAACCTCATCCTGCGCGGGCCGTTGCACTCGAAGCCCTGGCCCCAGGGGAAGGCGCTGTTGGTGCCGGCGCCCTTGATGACGGTGCGGTCCACCACGTTGTCGACGCAGTTGGGTCCGCCGTCGAACGAGATGGCCTCGGAGCCCTGCGGCTCGAAGGTACACTTCACGATCTTGATGTTCCTGTAACCCTTTGAGCTGTTGGTCGGACGCCCCGTGCACTCGAATCCCATGCGCTTCTGCGACTTGATCTTGCAGCGCAGGAACTTGATGTGGTGGATGGTGCCGTTCCGGTCGTTGATGGTGATGCCGTTCCAGGCGCCGGGCTTGATGACGCAGTCGCGGAACGTGATGTGATGGGCGGCTCTGTCGATCTGGATGACGGCTCGGTCCGAGCGCGTGCTCTTGAACGTGCAGTTCTCGTAGATCCGGTCGTGAGCGCCCGCCGGCAGCTTGAGGTTGGTGATGGTCTTGTTCCTGATGATGGTGGTGGCTGCGGCGGGGGAGACGGCGACCGTTACCAGGACGGCGGTCAGGATGGCCGTCAGGACCACCGTCCGTGCGAGTCGGCTGCGTATGCGTCGCAAGATCACTCCTTCAGTGCCTCGTGGGATGCGCCCGCCCCGGTCTCGGACCCGATCCGGCCCGCGCCGGCATGCGGCGGCGCACCCCCTGTCGGGTGGCCGGCGCCCGCGGAGGGCGCCGTAGCCACGCGGGGTTTGGTGCAAGTGGGAGCTCCAATCACCCGGGCGCACGCTACAGCAGGCTCGACTGTGCGAAAAACCCAGTAGGGCTTGGGTCGGGAAGCACCGGAGAGACGAGACCGGGCAGACGGGCCCCCGCGGAGCGCGTCGGCGAGCGGGAAGAGTGAAGACATGGAGTCCCCGACCGACATGCCGTACCGGCCCCTGGGGAGCACCGGCGCGCTGGTCTCGCTGGTGGGTCTCGGCGGCTTCCACCTGGCGGAGCGCATCGACGAACAGCTCACCCTGCGTCTCGTACGGACGGCGCTGGACCGGGGAGTCACGTTCCTCGACAACTGCTGGGACTACAACCAGGGCGCCAGCGAGGAACGCATGGGGCGCGCCCTCCGAGACGGCTATCGTGACCGGGCCTTCTTGATGACGAAGATCGACGGCCGGACGAGGAAGGAGGCGGCGCGGCAACTCGACGAGTCCCTGCGCCGCCTTCGCACGGACCACATCGATCTCGTCCAGCACCACGAGGTGATCCGCTACGAGGACCCTCATCTGATCTTCGCGGAGGGTGGGGCGAACGAGGCGCTGGTGGAAGCCCGTGAAGCCGGGAAGCTCAAGTTCATCGGCTTCACGGGCCACAAGGATCCTCACATCCACCTGCACATGCTCGACGTCGCGGCAGCGCACGACTTCAGGTTCGACGCCGTGCAGCTCCCGCTGAACGTGTTCGACGCGCACTACCGCAGCTTCGAACGCCAGGTGGTGCCGCGTCTCGTCCGAGAGGGCATCGGCGTGCTCGGCATGAAGCCGCTCGCCGCCGGAAAGGCGGTCGAGTCGGGTGTGGCCACGGCGCTCGAGTGCCTGCGATACGCCATGCACCTGCCCGTCTCGGTCGTGATCACCGGTATCGACACCCTCGAGATCCTCGAACAGGCGCTCGAGGCAGCGCGGACGTACCGCGCGCTGGGCGAAGCGGAGGTCGCCGAGCTGCTGGCGCGGACGGCGACCCCGGCGGCGCGAGGAGAGCTCGAGCTCTTCAAGACGTCCGCGGACCACGACGGCACGGCCAGGCATCCCGAATGGCTCGGCCTCGCGGCCGGGTGACGCCGGTCGAGGGGACGGACCGGACCGCCGCTCAGCGTCGGAACAGCAGGCTCAGCACCAGCCACAGCACGATGCTGACGACGATCATGAGCCCGAGCGGCACGAAGAGGGTCACGTTGCCGCGCCGCCAGGTGAGCGTCCCCGGGAGGTGATGCAGTCCGAGCCTGTCGGCGAGCAGCACCAGCGCCCCGATCACGACGAGCAGGGCGCCGCCGACGAGCAGGAGCTTGCCGAGCGTGGCCATCAGTTCGGTGCCGGGAGGTCGTGTCGCAGCCACTCGTAGGCGAGCGGCTGGCCGGCGTTGAACCGGAGCCGCTCCTCGTCCCCGACCCGGACGAACCCGGCGTGACGGTAGCAGGCGAGCGCCGCCGCGCTGTCCGGCGCGACCCGCACGAAGGCGGTGGGGAGCGCCGTCCCGGCCGCCTGCCGGAGCAGCGACGTCACCAGCAGGCGGCCCACACCGCGGCCCCGCGCGTCTGGCCTGACGATGAGCCGCCCGAGCTCCACCTCGGATTCCTCCGGGTCGATCCAGATCTCTCCGTATGCCATCGGCGCCATGGCCTCGGGCAGCAACCAGGGCTGCACGTCCGGTTCCTCGTGCCAGGAACGGACCACGGAGGCGTGCACGGGCCAGGGCGTGCCTTGCCCGCCCCACACTCGCGCCTCGTCCTCGGAGAGGGGCCAGCTCGCCACCTCCTCGGCGCACCGGGCATCGAACGGCTGGAGTCGGCTGTCGCTCATGTCCAGACTCTACCCGCTGACGTCTCGATGCCCGGCACGCGTGCCCGGCGGGAACGTGAAGGTATGAACCTCATCCAGCCGTCGTTCGCCACCGTCGCCCTGTACCTGGGTTTCGCGCTGCTGCTCTCGACACTCATCGGTCTCGAGAGGGAGTACCGGCAGAAGAGCGCCGGGCTGCGGACCAACACGCTCGTCGGCCTCGGCGCCGCCCTGTTCATGGTGATCAGCAAGTACGGCTTCTTTGACGTGCTGCAGCCCGGCGTGGACGTGGACCCGGCTCGCGTGGCGGCCCAGATCGTGACGGGGATCGGCTTCATCGGCGGCGGCATCATCTTCGTCAAGCGAAGTGACGTACGCGGCCTCACCACAGCCGCCGGCGTGTGGCTCACGGCGGCCGTCGGCATGGCCGCCGGCGCCGGCATGCTGGCGGTCGCGGCGGTGGCGACGGGGGCGTACTACGTCGTCGCCTTCGCCTACCCGTACCTGGTACGAGCGTTGCGGGAGCGGCGCTCGGTCCCGTGGCTGCTCCACCTCGAGTACATCGACGGGCACGGCGTGCTCAGGGCAGCCCTCGCCGAGGCCAGCCGTCAGGGGTTCGAGATCGGCGAGCTCACCGTCTCGCGTGATGAGCCGGTGCTGGCCTGGGCCGCGGAGGGTGGCTCCGCCGGTCCGCGGCCGCGCGGCGTCTCCGGTCGCGAGCGCCACGTCTTCATCGACCTCGAGCTCATCGGCAAAGGGTCCGCCCATCACCTGACCGACTCGCTGGGCGGTCTGGAGGGCATGCTAGCCGTGCGCGCCGAGGACCCGCGGGAGGAGTCTCACTGAGCATGTCCTGTGTATAGTTAAGTCTGTTGCCACACTCCAAATACTGACCCCGTCACGTGCTCGACGAACTGACTCGGCATACCGCGCAACCCAGGCTTTCCTTCCGCCTACCGCTGGACGCGGCCCGCTTGCTGCGTGCGCGTCACCGTATCGCGGACTACTTGCACGAGCACGGGGTCGGAAGGCACATGGTGGGTGACGTCGTCCTGGCCGTCGAGGAAGCGATGACCAACGCCGTGCGCCACAGCGCCAGCGCCGAGCCCCTGGAGGTGCGCCTCGGCTTCTCGGGGCCGGATCTGCACGCGGAGGTGTCCGACCGGGGGCGTGGGTTCGATGTGGCAGGGTTCGATCCGCGGCGCATGCCGGATCTGTTGCAGTCCGGCGGGCGGGGCCTGTACCTCATCAGTCGGCTGATGGACGAGGTCGACCTGCGAGCGGACGGCGGGGTCGACGTACGGATGGTCAAGCGGGGCGCGAGGCCGGAGGACGCCCGGCGCCCCCTCTCGTTGAGTGCGATCCCGAGTGGCGCCGACCTCGAGCGCGGCGGGAGCTACCGCGAGGTCCGCGAGCGGTCGCTCGTCGAGGAGATCCCGGAGGGCTTCGCCGCGCTGGACTGGGAGTACAGCTTCACCTACGCCAACGACCTTGCGCTGGCGACGTACCACCTGGAGCGCGGCGAGGTCCTGGGACGCTGCATCTGGGACCTCTTCCCGAACATCAAGGAGGCCGAGCTCGGCCTGGCCATCCGCGAGTCGATGGAGCTCGGCGCCCCGGCGATCCTCGAGTGGGACTCCCCCTACCTGCAGCGGACGCTCGAGTTCCGCATCTACCCCACCAGCTCCGGGATCAGCTTCTACATGCGGGACATCCAGGAGCGACGCCAGCGCGAACGCGAGCGCGACGAGTACTTCCAGGCGCTCCTGCGGAGCGAGGAGCGGTTCCGGTCTCTCTACGAGAACATGACGGAGGCGGTGGCCCTCGGCCGCCTGGTCGAAGAGGACGGAAGACCCGTCGACTACTTCATCGAGGACGTGAACCCGGCCTTCCGGGGGCACATCGGCTCGGCGCCCGAGGAGGTGAGGGGCAAGTCGGTCCGGGAACTCTCCGGATTCACGGAGCCCCCGCTGCTGCAGGAATACGCCGAGGTGGTCAGGAGCGGCCGGCCACTCTCCACGGAGATCTACCTGCCTGCTCTGGACCGCCATCTGCGCGTGGGAGCGCTCTCGCTCGGCGGCGACCGGTTCGCCGCCGTGTTCGAGGACATCACCGAGCACAAGCGGGTGGACGCCGAGCGGGAGGAGTTGCTGAGTCGGCTCGAGCGAGAGCTCGCCTTCACCCAGCTGCTCGCCAAGGTGGCGGCGACGGCCACGGGCGCGCTGCGCATCGAGGAGGTCGCGGAACGGACGCTGGCCGGCATCCGCGACGACCTCGGCGACCTGCGCGCCGGCAGCGTCTACCTGACCGACGAACAGCGGGGCATGCTGCGTCACCTCGCTCTGTTCGGGTACCCCCGTCCGGCACGCGACGACCTTCGAGAACTGCCGCTCTCCGACGATTCAAACATCGGGAGAGCTGCCCTCACCGGGACGGTGATCACCCACGAGACGCCGGGCGAGCCGGCGGGCAGCGTGGAGCGACGCGCTCGACTCGGCCTCGCCGACGTGCGCTGGATCGTGCTGCCCATCGAGCGGGCCGGCGAGACACTGGGTGTCATGGCCCTGTTCTTCGAGGGTCGCCGTCCATTCCCGGACGACGAGGTGCGGCTCTACGAAGGCATCGCGGCGATCCTCGCCAACGCCCTTAAGAACGCGGCGCTCTTCGAGGCGCAGCGCCGCGTGGCCACCACGCTGCAGGAGAACTTCATGCACGCGCTCCCGGCTGTGCCCGGGCTGGAGCTCGCCGCCGTCTCGCTGCCGGCCTATCAGCCGGAGCTGGTCGGCGGCGACTTCCACGACGTCTTCGTCCTGCCCGACGGGATGGTCGTCGCCGTCATCGGCGACGTGATGGGCAAAGGTATCCAGGCCGCGGGTCTGACCGAGACCGTCCGCAGTGCCGTCCGCGCGCTGGCCCTCGCCTCGCCGTCCCCCGGCTACATCCTCGGCCAGGTCGCCCGGCTGCTGCTGCTGGACGAAACGGAGCAGTTCGTGAGCTGCCAGCTGGTCCTGCTGGATCCGCGCACCGGCAAGGCGTTCGCCGGCAGCGCCGGGCACCCGCCTGCCGTCCGTTTCGGCCGCTCCTCGCCCGAGCCGCTTGAGCTTCGGTACGGCCCGCTCCTCGGCACGTTCGACTCGTCGTACTTCTCGTCGCCGCTGCACCTCGCGCCCGGAGAAGGGCTCCTGCTCTACACCGACGGCGTCACCGAGGCCAGAGGCCCGGGGCGGCGGCTGTTCGGCGAGCAGCGGCTGCTCGAGGCGGTGGCGGCGGCCCCCGAAGTGAGACCCGCGGCTCTCGTCGAGGACGTGCGGCGGGCTGTGCAGATGTGGGCGGGCCGGCTCGAGGACGACCTGCAGCTTCTCGCCGTCAGGCGGGCCGGGCCATCTCGATGACGAAGACGTGGGACGTCGTGCGCGCCGCGACCACGACGTCCTCCCCGACGATCTCGAGCGCGTCCCGCTCGTTCAGGTCCACGCCACCGACGCTGGACGCGCCCTCCACCTGCACCAGATACGCCTGACGGTCGGGCGCTACCCGTAGGCCGATGTCCCGCCCGGCGTCCAGCTCGAGCGCGCTCACGTGCACGTCCTGGTGGACCTTGACCGGCGCTTCGCCGCCGGGTCCGGCCGCGAGAAGCAGCCACCGGTTCCGGCGGTCCTCCCAGGCGAACCGGTGGTCGCCGTAGGTCGGCGTGTGACCCTTCTCGTCCGGAAAGAGCCAGATCTGCAGGAGCCGGAGCGTCTTCGTCCCCCTGTTGTGCTCGGCGTGCAGCACCCCGGTCCCGGCGCTCATGTACTGGAGCTCTCCCCGAGAGAGCGTGCGCGTGTTCCCCATGCTGTCGGTATGAGTCAATTCCCCCTCGACGATGTACGAGAGGATCTCGAAATCGCTGTGGGGATGTGTGTCGAAACCGCGTCCCGGCGCGACGAGGTCGTCATTGAGGACGCGGAGCACGCCGAACTGGACGTTGTCGGGGTTGCGGTACTCGGCGAAGGAGAAGTGGAACCGGCTCCGCAGCCAGCCGTGGTCGCCGGCGCCGAGTGTCTCACTGTCGATCTTTCTGAGCATGCTCTTCTTGTTCCCCGCACGGGCTCTCGCTCCCCACGCGTCGACGTTGCCAGGTGGCGCACTCTGTGGTGGTCTTCACCTGCGCGGGCTCGCGTGGGGGGGGCGATGTCGCCCGTGCAGTCGAGAAAGGGCGCCGTCGTGCTCATCGGCAGCACCGGCACCAGCAGTCGTCGTCTCCTGCCTGCCGAGCGCCGGCAGCGATCGCCTCCAGCCCCGCACCATCCACGCACAACGCTGCCCGGACCGGCGGGCGAGGAGCCCAAGGGGGATCCATGAAACGGGTGCTCGTGCTTCTTGTTCTCGTCGCCGTGCTCGTGCTCGCGTCCTCGGCGACGGCAGTCGCGGGGCCTTTGGGCCTCGCGAAGTCCGACTTCAAGATGATCGCCTCGGGTGGCCAGGGCGACTGGAGGAACATCTACGCCTGGTCCATGGCGAGCTACAGGGGCGACCTCTACGTCGGCACGGCTCGCCAGGCGGCGATCGCGCCGGTGATGGAGTTCATGACCGGCGCCATGCCCGGCTTCTCGATGCCGGCGGACGCGTTCCCGAGCGACTCGGCGCCGTTCTTCCGTGAGTTCATGACCATGGTGCCCGCCGGCGGCATGACCCTGCCGCAGATCACGGACGAGGCCAAGTTCGAGCAGTGGAACGCGGCATCGTGCGCCGAGATCTGGCGTCTGCGCAGAGGCGCCTGGACCAGGGTGTACACGGTCCCGCGCGTGCCGGCGATGGTGCTCGACACGAACGGCAAGCAGCCGCTCAGTCCGGCGCTGCCCAACTACGACCCCGGCGCCACGATGTACCTCACGCCGTTGGCCGTCGGCTTCCGCAACATGGCCGCCTACACCGACGCGACCGGCGTCTCCCGGCTGTACGCGACTGGCGGGTCGTTCTCGCTGGGCATGCAGCCGGACGCCGCACACCAGGATTGCCTGCTGTTCTGCTCGGCCGACGGCACGTCGTGGGGTCCACTGCTCACGCCCGCCGCCATGGGCCGGGAGACGAGGTCGCTCGGCGTGCACCACGGCAAGTTGTATGCGGGTATCGGCACGGCCATGAACAGCGCCATGGGCGTTCCGGCCGCTCCGGGCTCCGTATGGTGTACGACGACGCCCCTCGTCCCCGACAGCTGGACGAGGGTGCTGGACTTCCCGAGCATCGCGCCCGACAACACGGGCGCCATCTCTATGACGAGCTGCAACAACCGTCTCTACATCGGCACCGAGAACCGCGGCGGCTTCGAGGTCTGGCGCAGCCGGGTGAGCGATCCTGCCGCGAGCGGCGACTGGAAGCGAGTGGTGAAGGACGGCGCCGGCGACAGGTACAACGGCTGGGCCGGCACCATGGAGACGTTCCGCAACGACGTGTACGTCGGCTCCATGGCCGTCCCCGGCATCACCGGCGAACTCGCAATGAAGGCGTTCGACCTGATCCGCATCAAGCCCGACGACAGGTGGCAGTTGCTGGTGGGCAACCGTGATCCACAGACTCCCGTCGACGGCGCCGCGCGCCGGCGCCCCGTGACGGGCTGGCCATCCGGGTTCGGGATGCCGACCAACCTCTACTGCTGGAACATGGAGGTCTACAAGGGCTACCTGTACGTTGGGTCCATGGACATGAGCTCCATGCTGCGGGCGGCGTCCGAGTCGGGCATGGACATGCCCGACATGGGCATTCCACCGCTGATCCTCGATGTGGTGCTGAATATGGCCGGCTTCGATCTCTGGAAGTCGCCGAACGGCACCATCTGGTTGCCGGTGAGCCTCACCGGACTGGGCGACTGGCGCAACTACGGGGCGCGCACCATGCAGGTCCACGACAACAGGCTGTTCATCGGGACGTCCAACCCGTTCCGGGGCTTCCAGGTGTGGAGGGGGCACAGCCGCTGAGGACGGAGCGACGGGGGGCTCTGCCTCCCGTCGCGACATGCGCCGGGCCGCTCAGGTGGCCCGGCGCTTCCCCTGTCGTCGTTCAAGGTCCGCGGTCACCGCCCTGATGCCGGCACTCCCGACACCGTCGACAGCTTCGCTTGCACCCTGACCGCGCCGAAGTCGGATCCGGATGCGCCCGAACCCTGCACGCGGCGATTGGCCGCGCGACCAGTGGCCAGAGCGCTTGGGATGCGCGCAGCGCGATTCTGCCTATACTTGGTAGGAACAGTTCAGTTTCTCATCCAGGGAGTGCCCGATGTTCTGCCCAGAGTGCGGAGAAGACGCCGAGGACGCCAACTTCTGTCCCGAGTGCGGCGCCGACTTGCGCGGCCTCACGGCGCCGGCATGTGCGGCCTGTGGGGGCGATCTCCCCGACGGCGCCAGATTCTGCCCCGAGTGTGGCGCGGCCCGCGGTGCCCGCCGTGGGGAGGGCACGGACGCCCCTGCGGCAAAGCCGTCGGCCTCGGGGGGTCGCCGGACCGGCACCCGAGGCCGGAGCGCCGGCGCCGGCAAGGTGCGGCAGCGGCGGCAGGAGCAGCCGCGGCATGCGCCTCCGTCGGAGCCCGCGTCCCGACCGCCCGCCGGTCCCCGACGGATCTCGCCGGCGGTGATCTGGGGCGGCTTCGGCCTGCTCGCCGCGGTCGTCGTGTTCGCAATCGTCTTCGCCGTGAACGGCGGCGGCGAGGCCACGAGCGCGGCGTCGCCGGCGGCACAGAGCGCGACGCCGGTGAGCGCCGACACCAGCGGCGGCTACGCCCAGCTCGTACAGCGCGCCAACGGGCTCTACGACGAGGGCGCCGCCGCGTTCGAGGCCGAGCAGTGGGAGCAGGGCGGAGCCTACTTCACAGCCGCGGCCAAGGTGTACGCGGCGGCGTGGAAGCAGAAGGCGACCGACCCCAACGTGGGAACGGACTACGCCACGTCTCTCTTCTACTCAGGCGAGGTCGAGAAGGCCATCAGCCAGGTGGAGACGGTGCTCGCCCAGTCGCCCGACTTCCAGACGGGCTGGTTCAACAAGGGCAACTACCTGGCCGAGCGGGCCCGGCACGCCGAGCAGGACGGCGACGCCAAGGCAGCCGAGGCGGCGTACGACGACGCTCGCGCCGCCTTCCGGAAAGCCGTCTCGCTGGGCGCGGATACCTCCTCCGGGCAGCAGGCGCAGTCGCGGCTGGACGAACTGCCCCAGTGACCACGGCCTGAGCGGCTCAAGTGCCGCCGGAGTGATGTAGGGTCGCCGGCAGAGGCGGTCGATGCCGGCTGGGTCGTCGCCCGGGCCGGCATCTGAGGTCCTCCGTACGGTGCGAGCGTTCACGTTCGAGGAGGGCGGGTACGGAAGAGGCAGGACTACGGACTCACGGCGGCCCGCGCGGGGAGGCCGGGCCGGCGTTCGGAGGGGGGTGGCCCGGTGGGGGTCGAGGGGCATGAGCTGACCGATCTGATCGACCTCCAGCGCCTCCAGCACCTCTGCGACAGTCTCTCCCAGACGTTGGGAGTCGCCCTCGCCGTCCTCGACCGCTCCGGCAAGGTGCTCATCGCGACGGGCTGGCAGGACATCTGCATGCGGTACCACCGCGAGCACCCCGAGACACTGCAGGGTTGTCTGGAGAGTGACCTCAGCATCAACCGTCGTCTGCTGGAGGGGATGGACGGGTCCGAGCACTACGCCTACAGATGCAGCAACGGGCTCTGGGACGTGGCGTTCCCACTCTTCGTGGACGGCGAGCACCTCGCCAACGTGTACACAGGGCAGTTCTTCTTCGAAGACGACGAGGTGGACCGCGCGGCGTTCGCCGACCGCGCGCGGCGGCTGGGGTTCGACGAGGACGCGTACCTCGAGGCGCTCGACCGAGTGCCTGTCATCTCGCGCGACCGTCTTCGGAAGACGATCACGTTCCTCTCGGACTTCGTCAGCATGATCGGTGAGCTCGGGCTCAGCGCGCTGCGTCACGAGCAGAAGCACGCCGAGCTCGAGGAGAGCGAGCGTCGCTACCGGCACCTCTTCGACAACGCGACCGAGGGCCTGATCGTGTTCCGGGCCGAAGAGGACGCGGCCAGGCTCACGGACCTCGTCGTCGTCGACCTCAATCCGATCCAGTCACGCCGCACGAGGACGTCCCGGGAGCAGTTGGTCGGCCGCCGCCTGAGCGGGATGGACGGGAGCGATGAGCGGCTGCGCGCCTACTTCGATGTCGTGACCGGTGCCGTGGCCGCGCGGCGGGCGGTG
>DAIQNY010000024.1:0-21613 GCA_036788155.1 Actinomycetota bacterium
TGTACCTCTACAAGGGCGCCGACGGCCTCATGTCCGATGAGCAGTACGAGGAGTTCTACTGGCCGACGCTCAAGAAGCTCCTCCTCGGCCTGGTGGATGAGGGCCTGCTCGTGTGGGTCTTCACGCAGGGCAAGTACGACTCGCGTCTGCACCACTTCACGCAGATCCCCGCCGGAACGTGCCTCATCCACCTCGAGAGCGGCACCGACGCCTTCCTCGCGAAGGAGGTGCTGGCGGGCTCGCAGTGCATCGAGGGCAACGTGTCCGGCGCGCTGTTGGCCACGGCGCCCGTCGAGGAAGTGGAGACCTACTGCGAGAGACTCGTCGGCGTGTGCGGCAAGGGCGGCGGCTTCATGATGGACTTCTCGGCCTTCCTCGACGAGGCCAAGCGCGAGAACGTCAAGAAGATGATCGAGGTCACGAGGCGCTGGAGGCCGGCATCGTGATCGGGGGCGTCCTCTTCGACCGGGCCAGAGTCCGAGACGCCGGCCGCGGCTTGCGCGGCAGGCACACGGCGCCATGCCGGCACGATCATGTCGCCGCAGCCGGTCAGGACGACGCGTCGGGCGGAGCAGGTACGGCCGGCGGTTTCATCTCGACCCAGAAGCAGGAACCGCCGCCGGAGGGAGACGTGCCGACGAGGATGCCTGAGCACACCTTGGAGGCCGAGACGCGCCACGTGCCGCCTTCCGGCCTCGATCGAGGACTCTGGTCCCTTGCTGACGGCGCGAAGACCGCCTACTTCACCGTCACGTAGTCGTACTTGGCCGACCACTTCGCGGCATGAAGCGAGCACTGCGGGTGGTAGGCGCGGATGCGCCACTTGCCTCTGGCGGGGAAGCTCAGCGCCTTGGAGTAGCGCGAGTAGGTCGAGTAGTCCGGGACCCGCGCCTTGACCTAGCCGCAGCTCTTCCACGTGCCGCTGGCCGTCTTCTTCCGCAGCGCGCCCGTAGTGAAGGAGGTCTTGGCGGCGAAGCCGCCGCTGCCGTTTGGGCTGGCTGACGACGAGGACCGTCCACAAGGTGGTCCGCCTCGTCTGGCTCCCTCCCAGGAAGTCACCAGCGCCGTACGAGAGACTGGCGGCGAGCGCTAGGACGATGGCGAGCATGACGACAGGCTATCAGGGACGGCCGATGGGGAACCGCTCGGGATCCTGAGCAGGATGGCGGCCAACCAGCATCCTCCCCTTACGGCATTCGGCCACCAGCCAGTGCGTTTCCTCATACAATCTCGTGACACCGTGAACGTCGAGGAGACAGACGTGGGCGAACCCGTCGGGCACATGGACGCGCAGGGCGAGCCGCTCGAGCGCGAGACGCTCCTGGCGGTGCTGCAGGCCCGGGAGCGGTACCTCTCCGGCATCCTCGGCAGCCTCGAGAGCTTCGTCACCGTCGACGCGGACTGGCGCGTCACGTTCGCGAACGCCGCCACCCTGCGGACAACCGGGCGCAGCGGGGACGAGCTCGTCGGGAGCGACCTCCGCGAGATCGCCCGGGCGGCGTTCCCGCATCTGGACCTGACGCAGATCGAGCGGACGATGCACGAACGCGTGATGAGTGAGTTCGAGGCAGCGACCGCCGGCCGCGCCCGGGTCTTCCACTGCTCCGCGTACCCGCTGGCCGATGGGAGTGTCGCCGTCTACGCCCGGGAAGTCACGGAGCGAGAACGGGAGCGCGATGCCCTGCATTCGAGCGAGGAGCTGTATCGCGAGCTCGTCGAGAGCGTGAACAGCGCCGTGGTCCGCTGGACGCGCGAGGGGAGGATCACCTTCCTCAACGACTACGCCGAGCGGCTGTTCGGCTGGCGCTCCGAGGAGGTGGTCGGCGCGCCGGTGACCATCCTCCTCCCCGACCGCGACGGCGAGGAGCCTTCCTACCTCATCGACGGCATCCTCTCCGACCCTGAAGGTCACGCGACCAGCATCAACCGGAACGGCCGGCGTCTCTGGATGGCGTGGACCAACAGGGCCCTCCGCGATGAGGAGGGGCGCGTGGGGGAGGTGCTCGCCATCGGCAACGACATCACCGAGCTGGTCGAGGCGCAGAGCGCCCTGCGCGAGAGCGAGGAGCGGCTGCAGATCGCGACCGAGGCGACCGACCTCGGCGTGCACGACTACGACGTGCGCGCCGGGGTCATCGAGTGGGACGCACGCCTGCGGGGGATGTGGGGGCTCACGCTGGACGAGCCCGTCACCTTCGAGACGTTCATCGGCGGCATCCACCCGGAGGACCGCGCGCGCATCCAGAAGGCGATGGACGCGGCGCTCGACCCGACCGGTCTGCACCGCTTCCGCGAGACCTACCGTGTCGTCAGTCGCGACGGCACGCACCGGTGGGTGACCGCGACCGGGCACGTCCTGTTCGAGGGCGACGAGGCCGTGCGTCTCGTGGGCACGGCGGAGGACGTCACCTCCCGGATCGAGACACAGGAGGCCCTGCGCAAGAGCGAGGAGCGCTACCGCGCGATCGTCGAGCTCGCCGACGAGGACCTCACGGTGTCCGCCGACGGGGCCTACTCCTTCCGCGAGCGCATCGAGGGAGCCGCTCGGCATCGTCCGCGGCTCCGCACCCGGCTTGCCGGATTCGCGGCCGGCGCGCGGCACCACAGAGCACTGATCCTGCTCGGCGCCGTCGCCGTCGAGCTCGCGTTCCTCGTCCCGATGGGCGCCGCGCCCGCGACGCGGCACATCCTTGGCCTGCCGGGTTCGCTGCTCACGCTGACCGTCGTGGTCGCCGCCGTCCTCGCCGGCTGGCAGGTCGGCCTCGCGGCGGCGCTCGTAGGAGGGGCCGTCTTCTGGGGGACGGTGGCCGGTCTCGGCGCTCAGAGCGCTGCGGTCACGACCATCGCCTCGATCGGCATCTGGGGAGCGGCCGCGCTGCTCGCAGGATTCCTGACGGACTCCTTGACGGAGCAGGTGCGCCTGCGCAGGAGGGCCGCCGTCGCCCTGGCCCGCGCGGAGATCCTGCGCGAGCAAGAGGCGGAGCGCGCCGCCCAGCAGGAGAGGACCAAGATCGCCAGGGACCTTCACGACTCGGTGACGCAGGCACTCTTCGCCGCGACCCTCAAGGCTGAGGCATTGACGATCGCGGGCGATCAGACGCCGGCAGCGGTCGCGGCCCTCGAGGACGTCCGGCGCCTGAGTCGCGGTTCCCTCGCACAGATGCGCACCATGCTGCTCGAGCTCCGCGGCGACCCGGTGGAGGAGGTGCCGCTCCAGCAACTGCTGCGGCACCTCGTCGAGGCCACGGAGAGCCGAGCCAGCGTGAAGGTGGGGCTTGCCATCGAGGAGGATAGGGCGCTGGCTCCACGGGTGCACGAGGCCGTGTACCGGATCGCCCAGGAGGCGCTGAACAACGTCGTCCGGCATGCAAGGGCCGAGAACGCCTGGGTGCGGCTGCGTGCCGAAGACGGTCGCGCCCTCCTCGTCGTCGGGGACGACGGGCAGGGCTTCGACGAGGCGACCGTCGCTCCGGGGCATTTCGGGCTCGCCTCGATGCGGGAGCGGGCGGCGGAGACCGGCGGCGAGTTGGTCATCACCAGCGAGTCTGGCGACGGCACCGTGGTGACCGCCGAGTGGCGGCAGCCTCTCGTGTGACGCTTCGGCGACACGCAGTTGCCTGGTCGATTTATGATGGAGCCACTGCCCTCGGCATCTGCGCCGATGGCGGCTACAATCCATGGTCGCGTGCATCATCTCCGTCAAGCCGACGCGAGACACACGCCAGAGAGGAGCACGAACGTGGCTCAAGGCAAGGTCAAGTGGTTCAACGAGACCAAGGGGTACGGCTTCATCGAGCAGGAAGGCGGCAACGACGTGTTCGTGCACGTCAACTCGCTCGCTCCGGGAGTGCGCACCCTGTCTGAGGACCAACTCGTCGAGTTCGAGGTCGAGCAGGGCAAGAAGGGCCCGCAGGCCGCAAACGTCAAGCCGGTCTAGCACGATGGCGAAGAGCAAGGCCCCGGCGCGGGCCAAACGGAAGGGCCGGCCCGTCAACCCGGCGCGGCGGCGCTACTGCCGCCTCTGCGAGGACAAGGTCGACGAGGTCGACTACAAGGACGTCGCCACCCTGCGGCGTTTCGTCAGCGACCGCGGCAAGATCAAGACGCGGCGGGTGAGCGGCGCCTGCCGCCGCCACCAGCGCCAGCTTGCGGCGGCCATCAAGAACGCCAGAGAGATGGCCCTGTTGCCGTACGTGGCTTCGGTCGCGGCCGGCGACGACAAGCGGGGCGGGCGGCGCCGAGGTTGAGCAGGGTGTGCCTCGGCCGGCGGGTGATCCGCGGGCCGGGGTGACCCACGCACGTCAGTCGATCGGCTCGACCCCTGCTCGCTCGAGGCGCTCAAGGTTGTCCTTCATGGCCTTGAGCGCCTCCGGCGGGTGCCCTCGCCACTCCGCGACCTCGCCGATCACCCGCAGCGGCTCCCGGGACCGGTACGACTTCGTCGGATTGCCCGGGAACTTCTGGTCCGTGAGGTTGGGGTCGTCCTCGATGGAGCCGGTCGGTTCCACGGTGTAGATCCTGCCGGGACCGTCGCCGGCCGCCAGTTCCGCCCCCCAGATGGCCGCGTCCAGCGTGCCGGTCAGGTAGACGAAGGTGGTCGTCCGCTCGCGGTCGCCGAAGTTCGGCGAGCGGCCGGGCTCTATCAGGTCTCCCGGCTCGAGCCCGGCCTTCGTGCCGTGGAAGAACCGCTCCACACCCGTCCCGTGGCACGCGGGGCAGGGCTGCTCCTCGACCGTGCCGCGCCCCCGACACGCGGGGCACGGATGGGACACGACGAACGGTCCCGGATCGGGGCCGCCCACGCCGGGTTTCGGGTCGTCGGCCGTCATCGGCTTGCTCCTCGTCTGCGTTGCTGTTCCAGCGCCCGCCCGGACAGGGCGACGCCGGATACCGGTCACACCTCTTCTTCCCGCCGGTTGCGGCCCGGCAGTCCTTCCGCTCCAGGCTCCGTACTGCCCGGACTGGCTTTCCCGCCGAGCAACGAGGCCGGGCACGTGACGCACGAACCCGGGAACGTCACCGGCATGGCGTCTGATCGACAGGAGGTAGCACCGTGGATCTGAGCATGCTCAAACCGATCATCGACCAGTTGTTCCAGGGCAAGGACCGGGTCAGCAAGAGCGAAGTGCAGTCGAGAGGTACCCAGCTGGGCCTGCCCGAGGATCAGGTACGCTCGCTGCCCGACAAGGACTTCTCCAGGGACGAACTGATGCAGCACCTCGGCGGCGGGGGCATCGGCGACGCCATGGGCGACCTGGGCCGGAAGATCGCCTGATCGGCCTGCGCGACCGAGATGCGGAGCGGGCGCCCGAGGCTTCTCCGGACCTCGGCGCCCTCCCGAGGCTGGGCCACAGGGGACTTCGGACACCGGGCGTCCGCCCCGCGGTCACCTGACGAGCGCGAGCGGCGGCCCAAGGATCTCCATGCCGTGCCTGCGCCACACATCGGGGTCCTGTCCGGGCATCGCGTCCGCGCCCGTCACCTCGCGGAAGAACGCCTCCATCTGCCCGGCGGGAGTGAAGGTGATCAGGATCCGACCGGATTCACGGATACAGGCCCAGACGTGCGGTACGCGGCGTGGCGCCACCACCAGGTCGCCGGGTCGCAGGGTCCGCCGCTCATCGCCGATCTCGATGAGGAACTCTCCCTCGAGAGCGTAGAAGATCTCCTCCTGGTCCCGATGCAGATGTCGCGGCGGGCCGCCCGGCGCGTGGAAGGTGTTCTCGACTACGAGGAGATCGACCCCGGTCCGCGGAGTCGCTTTGAAGGCGACCACGCTGATGCCGAGCCCCCGCCTCACACCGTCGACGTCCTGACCGGCCGTCACCCACCGAGCGTGCGCTTCGCTCAGGCCTGACGGCCGCGCCCCAACAGATTCCTCCATCGCCGACCTCCAGATGCGAACAGACCACATATACCCGCTGGGGTATCCCTTCGCATCAGGCCGATGCCGGCAGACAGGCGGGAGCGGCCGCGAGGAGTCGCGAGCTGACGCGAAGCCGCGCGGCTCCCTCTGCAGAGGGTACGCGTCAAGTGACCGATGCGCGGAGCCCTCGCCTGGCTCCGCTGCAGTGCATACGGGACACGAAGACGGAGCGGAGGAGAGCATCATGACCGACGACGACCAGCGGCAGGCTCAGGACAAGGACAAGGACAAGAGCAGGCGCATGTGGATCCGGTTCGCGGCCATGATCGCGACCTCGACCTTCATCATGTTCTTCCTCATGTACCAGCTGATCTACACGACGGACCACGCGACGTTCAGCCTGAACCGGCTGATCGCCACACTCGTCATGGGAGCCGTCATGACCGTGGTGATGCTCGCCTTCATGTGGTCCATGTTCAGCGGGACGCGAGTCAAGATCGCGGTGATCGTCGCGGCCGCGGCAGTCGGCGTGACGCTCCTGTTCGTCAACCGGGGCGAGGTCCTCATCGACGACGAGTCCTTCATGACATCGATGATCCCGCACCACTCCATCGCCATCAACAACGCCCGCAAGGCGAGCATCAGCGACCCTCGCGTGCGAGAGCTGGCCGACGCGATCATCAGGGCTCAGGTCCTCGAGATCGAGGAGATGAAGCGGCTCCTCGACGACATCGAGCGCAACGGGGAGCGCGGCTCCGTCGATCTGCCGCCGCGCTCCACCGCCATCACGCCGGAGATGGAGGAGGAGATCAGGGAGGCGGTGGAGTGAGCGGTGACGCTCCACCGGGCTCACAGTGTCTTAACCCGGACTTAAGAGTTTGGCGTTACACTTTACTCTCTTGGGTGCTGTCTCTTCCGGGCGGCGCAGGCAGCGAGAGAGGAGCAGGGGATGAAGCGCAGATCTCTTTGGATCGTGGTAGCAGCCCTCGTGGTCGCCCTCGGCGGGGCAGGCGCCGCCTACGCGGCGGCGGGCAGCGGCGTCGACGGCGCGCCGACGAAGGCGACTTCGACGGCGTCGGCGGCGAGAACCGCCGTATCAGATCAGCCGAGGGGCTTCGGCGCCTGCGGCCGCCTCTTCACTGACCCTGCGGCCCGAGACGCCATGTGGGAGCTTCGCGCCGAGCACCACGCGGAGATGCGGGCGTGGTGGGAGCAGTACGGCTCAGACCCCTCTTCCGCCGCTGCCCAGTCCGCGCTCGACGAGCTCCGCACGGAGCACCGGAACGACATGCGCTCCTTGCTGGAAGAGTACGGCGTCGACGAGGCGTT
Source organism: Actinomycetota bacterium (assembly GCA_036788155.1). Lineage (GTDB taxonomy): Bacteria > Actinomycetota > Thermoleophilia > UBA2241 > UBA2241 > CAIXSE01. Next base: position 7,196 of record DAIQNY010000024.1, read on the forward strand.
GCGGAACGGCGGCGGCCCCCTGGGCGGCGCCGGCTGCGGCGCCGGATGCGGCCCGGGCGTGGCTGGCGGCGGCCAGGGCATGGGCCGCGGCATGATGCGCCTGTACTGATCACGACCGTGTGCCGGGCGCGACGGTGCGGACGGCACACCGCCGAGGGGGCCGGTCGGGGTGATGCCCCGACCGGCCCCCTCGGCGTCCGTCCGGCTCTGCGGCCGGCCCGGTGCGGCGTCGGCCCCGCCCGGCGGTCCTACGCCGCCCGGCGAGCCGACTCGCCGCCGTACTCCCTCTGCTCCCGCACCTCGGTGATGGTGTATCCCGTGTCGGACACCATCTCGCTGGCGACGCCGCTCCAGGTCTCCTCGAGTCTGCCCGCGAAGGCCTCGGCCTCGCCCAGACTGCCGAACTCCAGATGGCCGATCACCATGTTCTCGTCCTCCACTGGGCGCTCGAGGACGTAGCGGCGCACACCGGAGGCCTCACGGCCGAGCGGGTCGCTGTCGAAGACCTTCTTCCACTCGTCGTAGTCGGAGACGGTGTGCCAGATGTTCAGTACGTACATGACGCTTCCTCTCGTCCGCACTCATCGTATGTCCGTCTCTACCCCGGCAGAAGCACCCTGCGGCCGTCCGAACGTCAGGGCAGGCAAACGGCGTCGCTGTGGGAGCCCGGGTCCAGACGGCAGTTGCGTTACCTAGAAGTTCTATGCATACTGCCGCTATGCATACGCGTTCGCACACCTGCAGTCCACGCCGGGCGGAGTCGTGGAGATCGGCAAGGACCTGACGGCGGCGGCGGCCACGCCGATCGTGCTGGCGATCCTGGCGGAGGGGGACAGCTACGGCTACGCCATCCTCCAGAGGGTCCGCGAGCTCTCCGGAGGACACCTCGAGTGGACCGACGGGATGCTCTACCCCGTCCTGCACAGACTCGAGCGTCTGGAGCAGGTCGAGGCCCGCTGGGAGATGGCCGCGAGCGGCCGGCGGCGGCGCTACTACCGCATCACCGCTCGTGGCCGAGCTCGGCTGGAGGAGGAGCACCGGCAGTGGCAAGCAGTGGACCACACGCTGCGGAGCCTCTGGCGCAGCGTCTCCCTGCCCGACGGCATAGGCCGCTCGCGGCCCGGCGGACTGCGGCCTGGGCGAGCCTGACCCCATGAAGACGCAGGACGCGGCCTCCCTCGAGGGGCAGATCGCCCAGTGGCGTGACTACCTCCGCCGCCGGCAGACGCTCCAGCCCGTCGACGTGGCGGAACTCGAGGACCATCTGCGCGAGCAGGTCACCTCCCTCACGGACGCCGGGCTCTCCCCGGACGAGGCGTTCCTGGTCGCGGTCAAGCGCATGGGCGAGCTGGACGCCCTCTCTCGGGAGTTCGCTCGCGAGCACTCGGAGCGTCTGTGGAAGCAGCTCGTCGTGGTGTCCCCTTCAGACCACGGCGAGCCGCGCACGCAGGCCCACAAGGACGCCGCCGTCGCCTTCGGCCTCGCCGCGGCGGCGGCCGTCGCCGTCAAGGTCCCGGCTCTGTTCGGCCTCGATCTCGACGGCGACGCCGGCTTCTACGCCCGCAACCTGAGTCTCTTCGTGCTGCCGCTGCTGACGGGCTACTTCGCCTGGAAGCGGCGGCTCGGAGGCCGCACCATCGTCTGGCTCGCCCTCGCGTTCGTCGCCGCCGCCGTGTTCGCCAACGTCTATCCTTTCGCCGCCGACGGCTACACCCAGACGCTCACGGCGCTGCACCTGCCCATCGCTCTCTGGCTGGTCGTCGGCGTCGCCTACGCGGGCGGCCGCTGGAGCCAGGTCGCGGGCCGCATGGACTTCGTCCGCTTCTCCGGCGAGCTGGCCATCTACTACGTCCTGATCGCGCTCGGCGGAGGCGTCCTCACCGCGTTCATCGCGCTCATCTTCCAGGCCATCGGGATCGACGCCGAGCCCTTCTTCGAGTCGTGGCTGCTGCCCTGTGGCGCCGTGGCGGCGTTCATCGTCGCGGCGTGGCTGGTGGAGGCCAAGCAGAGCGTGATCGAGAACATGGCGCCCGTGCTGACCCGCCTCTTCACGCCGCTCTTCGCCGCCGCCCTGCTCGTCTTCCTCGTGACGCTCGTGCTGACTGGGCGCGGCGTGGACGTGGAGCGCGACGTACTGATCGCCTTCGATCTCCTGCTGGTGGTGGTGCTCGGCCTGCTGCTCTACTCGATCTCGGCACGCGATCCCCAGGCGCCGCCCGGCGTCTTCGACGTGCTGCAGGTGGTGCTGGTCGTCAGCGCGCTGCTGGCCGACGCGGTGGCGCTGTGGGCCATCGGCGCGCGCATCACCGAGTTCGGCTTCACCCCCAACCGGGTGGCCGCCCTCGGCGAGAACATCGTCCTGCTCGTCAACCTCTCGTGGTCGGCCGTGCTCTCCGTCGGCTTCTTGAGAGAGCGCGTGCCGTTCACGAGACTGGAGAAGTGGCAGACGGACTACCTGCCCGTGTATGCGACGTGGGCGGCGGTCGTCGTGGTCGCCTTTCCGCCGCTCTTCGGATCCATCTGACCCCTTCGCGCACGAGAACGTGACGGAGCAACGGCTCCTGCCGCGGACCCCGGCGTTGAGGACGTATCCTGTGGACCACTACGTAAGGACGACGGAGGAGCTGACCGGAGCCGCCAGTGGTCTGCGTCTCATCCGAGGATTTCGCCGCCGGCGCCTTCCCCGACCGGGAGGAGGAGCGTCGCCACCCTTCGACCCGCCCCCAGAGCGAGCACGACGCGCTCGCCGCCCTGCCCGACGAGATCTGGTTCACGGACAAGAACGGCAGAGTGACACTGCTGAGCCCCGCCGCACAGGATATGTCCGGCGTCGTGAACGGAGAGCAGATCGAGGCAGTCGCCGCGAGGTTCGATGTCTACCGCGCCGACGGGACGCTCCGTCCCCCGACAGAGGCGCCGCCCCTGCGCGCTCTCCGCGGCGAGGTCATCAGGAACGAGGAGGAGGTCGTCCGCTGCCCCGTCACCGGTGAGCTGCGCCACCGGCTCGTGACGGGCATGCCCGTTCTCGACGGCAACGGTGAGACCATCGGATCGGTGTGCGTGGTGCGCGACCTCACCGAGCGCAAGCTGGCGCAGCAGGCGTTGCGGGAGAGCGAGCAGCGCTTCCAGTTGGCCCTGCACAACACGCCAGTCTCCGTGGCGATCCTGGACCGCGACCTGCGCTACGTGTGGGCCTACAACCAGCAGAGCGCCCGGCCCGACGAGATTCTCGGCAGGGTGGACGAGGAGATCTTCTCTCCCGGCGAGGCGGCGAAGCTCGACGCGCTCAAGCGGCGCGTACTGGACGAGAGCGTCGAGGTGCGCGACCAGACGTGGCTCGACCGCCCGGAGGGGCGCGCCTTCCTCGACGTCACGTATCAGCCGATCATCGACCGCTGCGGCGAGGTGTCGGGGATCGGCATGACGACGGTCGACCTGACGCAGATGAAGCTGGCGGAGGAGGAGGTGCGGCGCAGCCGCGAGGACATGAGGAGAGCCCAGAGCGTCGGGCAGATCGGGAGCTGGCGCCTCGATACGCGCGAGAACGTGCTCACCTGGTCGGACGAGGCCTACCGCATCTTCGGCCTCCCCGTAGGCACGCCCCTCACCTACCAGACGTTCCTGGCCAGGGTGCACCCCGACGACCGCGACTTCGTCGACGAGCGCTGGCAGGCCGCCTTGCGCAGCGAACCCTACGACATCGAGCACCGCCTGCTCGTCGACGGGCAGCTCAAGTGGGTCCGCGAGAAGGCCTTTCTGGAGTACGACGAGGCGGGCGAACCGCTGGGCGGCTTCGGCATCACTCAGGACGTGACGCAGCGCAGGCGGGCCGAGGAGACACTGCGTGAGCGTGAGGCAGAGAAGGCCGGCCGCGAGGAGCGCAGCAGGCTCGCCCGCGACCTTCACGACTCCGTGACGCAGGCGCTGTTCGCCGTCACCATGAAGACCGAGGCCGTGGCGCTGGACGACGAGCTCCCGCTTCGTCTCAAGCGAGCGGTGTACGACATCGAGCGTCTGAGCCGCGGCGTCCTCGCGCAGATGCGGACGCTGCTCCTCGAACTGCGCGACGAGCCGATCGAAGAGGTCCCCATCCGGCAGCTGCTCCACCACCTCGTGGAGGCGGCGGCAGGCCAGACCAGCACGCGGATCAAGCTGGACGTCTCCGGCGACGACCTGCTGCCCCCCACGCTCCACGTCGCCGTCTATCGCATCGCCCAGGAGGCGTTGAACAACATGGCCCGGCACGCCAAGGCCGAGCACGCCTCGGTCGTCCTCTCGAACCAGAACGGCCGGGTCCGCCTGAGCATCAAGGACGACGGATGCGGGTTCGACGGCGTCCCGGACTGCGCCGGGCATCTGGGCATCGCGGGGATGCACGAACGGGCGAAAGAGGCCGGCGGCCACCTGCGGATCGTCTCCAGTCCCGGCGAAGGGACACTGGTGCTCCTGTTCGCTCGGACGGGAGCGTAGACTGCACGTCGTTTGGCTCCCCGTCCACCATGGTAGGAACTGAGCGGCTGCAAGCACGGCCGCGCATGACCACCCTGGAGGGAACCATGGACCGCGCCCACATCATCGGACCCATTCTCGCGCTCGCCGTCGGTCTTGCCGGCGGCTTCGGGATCGCCGAGCTCGCGTCCGGCGAGGATCAGGCGCCGTCGCACGCCGTCGGGGAGGCGGCGATGAGCGCCCAAGCGACCGCCTCCCCTCACACCGAGATGTCGCCCTCGATGGAGAACGACCACGGGTCGTCGGACGACACGAGCCACATGCACGGCGTGTACGAGGTTGCGGCAGTCGATGCGCCGTCAATCTCGCTCGCCGTCGAGGAGGACGCCAAGTCCGGCTGGAACGTGACGGTGAGCACTGACGGATTCACGTTCACGCCGCAGCACGTCAACGGCGAGAACGTGACGGGAGAGGGTCACGCCCATTTGTACGTCGACGGCGTCAAGGTAGCGCGGCTCTACGGACCCTTCTTCCACTACCCGGAGGACTTCGACGGCACGCGGACGTTCCGCGTCACCCTCAACGCCAATGACCACAGCGAGTACGCGGTGGGCGGCCAGGTCATTGAGGCGACCGTCGACGTGACGCACTCACATACCGACTGAGGGACACGACGCAGGCCACACGGGCGCAGAGCTCGAGCGGCCGGGTCGGCGGACTACCTGATCAGAGCTGCGCCGAGTCTGCGAAGAGGATCCGGCGCAGCCCCTCGCGCCGTTCGCGCAGCGCCTCGCTGTGTCGCCTGCCGACCACGCCGCCCTCGAGGAGGCGCAGCGAGGCGGCGTCGTCCACAACGACCAGGGCCTCGTCCGGTACTCCCTGTCGCTCGAGCAGCGCGCTGAGACGGTCGAAGCTCTCCAGGAGGTCCCGCCGCACCTCCTCGTGGCCGAGCGGATCCTCCGTCACCTCGAGGCAGTCGATGATGGCGTGCTGCAGCAGATTCGCGGCGCGAGCGGGGTCCGACCCTTCGCACCCCGCCGCATCCTGCAGCAGCGCCGAGATGCCGAGCAGTCTGCGGTCCAGTTCGGCCTCAGCGGACTGCTCCTGCCCTGCGGCCGGCTCAGGCATGACCTCAGCCGCCGGTTCGACGGCCGGCTCGGCTGCGCACTCGGCGGTCTCGGTTGCGCACTCGGCCGCGATCTCGGCTGCGCACTCGGCCGCCGGTTCGACGGCCGGCTCGCCGGCCTCGGCGGGCGCACCGAAAGACTCGATGTCGTCCGGCGGCGCCTCTAGGGCGGGCGCTGCGACGGGAGCCGCCGCGACGGGCTCCTGGTCTGACGTCGAGACCGGGACGGGCTCGTGGTCGGCCCCCACGTCCGCGACGGACTCGGAGTCGAGCACCGCCATCGACGCCTGCCGAACGACGGGCTCGACGGCATCGAGGCTCTGTCCGTCGCCCGCCTGGATTGTCGCGACGGCTTCCGCTTCCGCCGGCTCGTAGGTCGCCCCGCACACCTGGCAGAACGTCGCCGTCGCGCCGATGGACAATCCACACTGCACGCACGCTCGCACTGCCACTCCCCGGTCGTCCGCCTTGCCACTTCCTCCTATCGGCAGTTCACCCGCATCCAATAGATGTTCCGCGACTGTCGACTCCTCGGGGCCACCTCCCCCACCGCCGTGCGACCAGGCGCAGCGGTAGGCCCGCGCACCCGTCACCGAACGGGAAAGGCATGCTCAGGGGTCGTGCGACTGGGATCCGACCAGGGGGGTGGGAATGGACCGCGACCGAGGACTGTGCGAGCTGCACCGTCTGGACGACGCGTCCGCGCTCGCCGACGCCGCGCAGGCACTGGAGGCACACGGGATCGACGCCGACGTGTGGCCGGAGCGCAACCGGGGTCTTCTGCCGCGCACGGCACGCACTTGGCGCCTCATGGTCCGCTGCAGGGACGTCGTCTACGCGCGCTGGGTGGCTGCGGCGGCCGGCCTGGACACATGGACGGAGCGAAGCGACGAGGACGCGGAGGCGGGCGTCGTTTGACCCGGCAGGCACGCCGTACGCGGCTGGGGCCGGGGCGCTTCCGCGCCCCGGCCCCAGCCGCTTGGCTCGCTGAACGGCCCTTCATAAGGGCCGGAACACGTGCTACTTGCTCTTGCCGATCTTGAACATCTTGGTGCCGCAGTCCGGGCAGACGCCCTGGGTCGCGGGCTTGCCGTTCTTCATCGTGACGGCCTTCTCGTCCTTCATGACTTTCTTGGCACGACACTTGACGCAATACGCCTCAGTCGCCATTCCGTCTCCTTTCGGGAAAACGTCGCGGGCCCCACGCCCGCCCCCCTGAGTTCGCGGGCAGCATACTCCCTCGCTTGAGCGTATGCAACGAGCCTGCGTCGAGCCTGCGTCACGCTCGCGCCACGCTCGCGACGCCCGACCTCCCGTGGAGCGCCGCCGAACGGGCCGGAGCGGCCGCCGGCCGGACGCGGATGAAGCGGCCGGCGAGCGTGGCGGGCTCGCTCAGCAGTGTGGCCGCCGTCTCGCTCCCGGTCCGCGCCAGATGGTCCTCGAGCAGCGCCGTGAGCTCGGCGACGGCGGCCTCGTCCATGCCGGCGTCGACGACCGCGGCCTGGCCGGCAAGCCAGGGGGGCGGCGCGTCGGAGCGGAAGTACGCCGTGCCGCCGGTCATGCCGGCGCAGGCGTTGCGGCCCACGGTGCCGAGCACCGCCACCACGCCGCCGGTCATGTACTCGCAGCAGTGGTCGCCGGCGCCCTCGACGACCGCGACGGCGGCCGAGTTGCGCACCGCGAAACGCTCGCCGGCGCGGCCGGCGGCGAAGAGACGACCGCCGGTGGCGCCGTACAGGCAGGTGTTGCCGGCGATCACGTTGGCCGGCCCGCCGAGCCGAGGCTCCATCGGCCGCAGCACGAGCTCGCCGCCGGCCATGCCCTTGCCGACGTAGTCGTTGGCCTCGCCGGTGAGCTCGATGGCGAGGCCGGCGGAGAGGAAGGCGCCGAGGCTCTGGCCGGCGGAGCCGGTCAGCTGAAGGCGCAGCTCGCCCTCGAAGCCGTCGTCGCCGTAGCGTGCGGCGATCTCTCCGGCGAGGCGGGCCCCCACTGCGCGGTCGCGCGTGACGACCGTCTCCCGGATGGTGAGACGGCCGTGCGTCGCGATGGCAGCCGCGACCGCCGGGTCGGCGAGCAGGCGGTCGTCCAGCGTGTCGCAGGGCCTGCCGGGGGAGACCGGCGGGACGCAGCCGCGTGCGCCGGACGGGGCCGGGACGGGCGCCGGGCGCGGCCGTCGCTGCGCGGCGGCTCCTCCCGGCGCCTCCGCCGGCCCCTGGAACCAGTACCGGTCCAGGCCGTCGGTCTTGAGCGCGCCCGTCTGGGCGAGCTCGAGGTACTCGGAGTGGCCCACGAGTTCGTCCAGCGATCGCAGCCCGAGCGCGGCCAGCAGCTCGCGGACCTCCTCCGCCACGAAGCGGAAGTAGGTGACGATGTGCTCGGGGCGGCCGCCGAACTTCTTGCGCAGCTCCGGGTCCTGGGTCGCCACGCCGACCGGGCAGCGGTTCTGGTGGCAGACGCGCGCCATCACGCAGCCCTCGGCGAGCAGCACGGCGGTGCCGAAGGCGAACTCGTCGGCGCCCAGCGCGGCGGCCACGACGACGTCGTGGCCGGTCCGCAGGTCGCCGTCCACTCGAAGCGTGACGTGGTCGCGGAACCCGGCGTCGACGAGAGCCCGGTGCACCTCCGCCAGACCGAGCTCCCACGGGATGCCGGCATGCTTGATGGAGTTGAGCGAGGCGGCCGCCGTGCCCCCGCCGTGCCCCGACACGTGGATCGCGTCGGCCCCCGCCTTGGCGACTCCGGCGGCGATGGTCCCGATGCCTGTGCCGGCGACGAGCTTGACCGAGATGCCGGCGCGTGGGTTGACCATGCGCAGGTCGTAGATCAGCTCCGCGAGGTCCTCGATCGAGTAGATGTCGTGGTGCGGGGGCGGCGAGATGAGGGTGACGCCGGGAGCGGCGCGGCGCAGCCCGGCGATGTACGGAGTCACCTTGTCGCCGGGCAGCTCGCCGCCCTCGCCCGGCTTGGCGCCCTGCGCCACCTTGATCTCGAGCTGCTCGGCCCCCGCCAGGTAGGCCGTGGTGACACCGAACCGCCCCGAGGCCACCTGACGGATCTGACTGGCGGCGCGGTCGCCGTTCACGAGCCCCTGCAGGTGCGGGAACCGGGCCGAGCGCCCCCGATCATCGACGTCGTCGATGACGGCGTCCCGGCCGACGTCCTCCCCTCCCTCGCCCGAGTTGGAGAGGCCGTGGATGCGCGCCATGGCGACGGCGATGGTCTCGTGGGCCTCGCGGGAGAGCGCGCCGAGCGACATGCCGCCGGTGCAGAAGCGCGGCAGGATGGCGTCGAGCGGCTCCACCTGCTCCAGGGTGACGCGCCTGCCGCCGGCGTCGGGCACAGCGGCGCCCGGCTCGCCCACGAGCGTCAGCAGATCGCGCAGCACCGTCGGCGGTCGTCGCATCAGCTTCGCACTGTAGGCGCGGTACAGGTCCGGCAGGCCTTCCACGCAAGCCCGGCGCACCGTCTTGGCCGCCTCCGGGTTGTTGAGATGGTACTCGCCGCGCGGCCGGTACCGCACGAACCCGTAGTCCTGGAGCTTCTCCGGAGTGAGCTCGGGGAACGCCTGCTGGTGGATCCACACGGTCTCCTGGGCGAGTTCCTCGACGCTGAGCCCGCCGATGCGCGACGGGGTGCCCGCGAAGGCGAGGTCGACGAGGTCCGGCCCGAGCCCGACGGCCTCGAACAGCTGCGCCCCGTGATAGCTGGCCAGCAGCGAGATGCCCATCTTGGAGAGGATCTTGCGCAGGCCCTCCTCCGCCGAGACGCGGTAATGCCGGAGGGCCTCCTCCAGGTCGGCGGGACCGCCGCCTGCGGGCGGGCCGCCGTCGCCGCCCCCGCGACCGCCCCGCGCGGACGGCTCTTCCCCTGCCAGCCGGCCGCGCTCCCAGAGGTCGCGCACCGTCTCGAACGCCAGATAGGGGTGGACGGCGGAGGCGCCGTAGCCGATGAGGCAGGCGAAGTGGTGCACGCTCCAGCACTGCGCCGTCTCGACCACGAGCGAGACTCGACCGCGCAGGCCTCGCCGGATGAGGTCGTGATGGACGGCGCCGACCGCCAGCAGCGGCGGTACGTGACTGGTCTCGGGTGACGCCGCCTGGAGACGGTCGCTCAGCACGACCACCTCGGCGCCGTCGGCGACCGCCGTCGCCGCCTCGTGGCGCACGCGTTCCACCGCCTCGCGCAGGCCCCATGGCCCGACGGCGACCTCGAAGGCGGTCGACACGCCGGCCGTGGACAATCCGGCGGACGGCAGTGCCTCGGTCTCGGCAGGGTTCAGCACCGGCGACCTCAGGTCGAGCCGGCGCGCGTGCTCTGGGCCCGGACTCAGGAGGTCGCCGCGCGGACCGAGCCGGACGGCGAGCGACATCACGAGCCGCTCCCGCAGCGGGTCGATGGCCGGGTTCGTGACCTGGGCGAAGCGCTCCGTGAAGTAGTCGTAGAGCACGTGCGGCTTGCCCGAGAGGATCGGCAACGGGGCGTCGTTGCCCATCGAGAACCGGGGCTCCCTGGCATGACGAGCCATGGGCCGGACGATGAGCTCCACGTCCTCGGCGGTGAAGCCTGCCGCCGCCTGCCGGCGCAGCAGGTCGGCGGCAGACCCGCCACCGGCGGCTTCGGACCCGCCGGCGAATGCTCCGGCCGCCAGCGTGCGGCGCTGCGCCGCAAGCCAGGATCCGTACGGGCGGCGGGACGCGACGGAGGTCTTGACGACGTCGTCGCGCAGCAGCCGCCCGCGCTCGAACTCCAGAGCGATCATCTCGCCAGGCCCCAGACGGCCCTTCTCGACGATGCCCTCGTCCGGCAGGTCGACGGCTCCGGCCTCCGACGCGACCGCGAGCAGGCCCGAACGGGTGCGAGCATAGCGTGCGGGACGCAGGCCGTTGCGATCGACGCACGCGCCGGCGTGACGGCCGTCGGCGAACGCCACCAGCGCAGGGCCGTCCCAGGCCTCCTGCACCCCCGCGTAGTAGTCGTAGAACTCGGCGACGCGGGCGTCCTCCGCCGCCCCCGCCGCCGGCATCGCCATCATCATCGCCTCGAGCGGGCTCCGGCCGCTGCGCACCAGCAGCTCGATGAACTTGTCGAGCGCTCCGGAGTCACTGCTGTCGCCGTGCACCACCGGCAGCAGTTCGGCTATCCGCCCGTCCCACACCTGCCCGGCCAGCTCGGGCTCCCGGGCGCGCATCCAGGCCACGTTGCCGAGCAGTGTGTTGATCTCGCCGTTGTGCGCCAGCATGCGCATCGGCTGAGCCAGGTTCCACCTGGGCGCCGTGTTGGTGCTGAAACGGCGGTGGAGCACGGCGAAGTGGCTGATGTAACCGGGGTCCTGCAGGTCCGGATAGAACTCGGGCAGCACCGGCGCCGTGAGCATGCCCTTGTAGACCACGGTCCGCGAGGACAGCGAGCAGATGTAGAGGTCATCCAGGCGGCGGATGACGGGCTGGCGCAGGAGCGCCCTGCCGACGGCCCTGCGGGCCAGCAGCAGGGCGCGCTCGAGCTCGTCGCCGGCGAGGGTCGGCGACTGGGCGACGACCTGCTCCACGTGCGGGTGGCGCTCCCGGACGCCGGGAGGGAGCGCCTCCGGGCGCACCGGCACCTCGCGCCAGCCCACGACCACGAGACCCTCGTCCCGCAGCGCCTTGGCGACCAGCTCGCGGGCCAGGGTGCGCTTGCCCTGCTCCTGCGGCAGGAAGACCATGCCGACCGCGGTCGAGTACGGCCGCGGCTCAGAGAGCCGCTGCTCGGCGAGCCACGGCTCGAGTAGGCGCCAGGGGATGGCGGTGAGGACGCCGGCGCCGTCGGAGGCCTCGCCGTCGGCGCCGACGCCGCCGCGATGCTCCATCGCGGCGAGGGCGCCGAGGGCGAGCTCGACCACATCGCGGTCCGGCTCGCCCGAGATCCGCGCGACCAGGCCGACGCCGCAGGCGCTGTGGTCGCGCCGCGCCTCGTCGATCGCGTCGCAGGCGCTGAGCCCGCGCACGGAGACGTCCCCAGCGCTGCGTGGAAGGTGAGCACGGCGGGCCCCGTTGACCGCCGCACCCGGGAGGTCTGTCGCACGGCTTTTGTACAAGCGGTCCTACCGAACGGGTGGCTGTAGGACACTCTAGCCTATTGGCGCTCAGAATGCGACCGACCGAACCCAGCTCGGCGAGGGCGGCGGCGCACGGTGCAGCCCTCACTTGAAATCCACCCGACGTACCAGTCAGAATCGACGCCGTCCATACGGCCGCCCAGCACGGCCGCCATCTCCATCCGGCCTGAAAGGATGACTACTATGACAGAGCTCCAGGCCAGCATCGAGAAACTCGTCAAAGACGAGAACGTGAAACACATCCAGCTGTGGTTCACGGACATCCTGGGGAATCTCAAGATGGTCGAGATCCCCGACCGTCAGCTCCCCAACGTCATCGAGTCCGGCGCCGCCTTCGACGGATCGTCGATCAGCGGATACGCCGAGATCGAGGAGTCGGACATCGTCGCGATGCCGGACTGGGAGACCTTGACGGTCCTCCCCTGGGCCTCCGGCAGCGAACGGACCGCGTTCGTCTTCTGCGACATCCTCGACCGCTCCTACAAGCCGTTCGAGGGCGACCCGCGCTGGGTGCTCAAGCGCCAGCTCCAGCGCGCCGCCGACATGGGGCTTGATTTCTACGTCGGCCCCGAGCTGGAGTACTTCTACTTCAAGGACTCCGAGGTGCCCGAGCTCATGGACGAGGGCGGCTACTTCGACGTCCTTCCCGACGACCTCGGCAACGACCTCCGCAAGCAGACCATGCGCACGCTGGACAGACTGGGCATCCCCATGGAGGCCAGCCATCACGAGGTCGCCCCGAGCCAGCACGAGATCGACCCGCACTATGACAAGGCGCTCATCATGGCCGATCGCGTCATGGTCTCGCGCCTCATCGTCAAGGAGGTCGCGGCCCACAACGGCGTGCACGCGACCTTCATGCCCAAGCCCATGCACGGCGAGAACGGCTCGGGCATGCACGTGCACCAGAGCTTCTTCCGCGGCACGACCAACGCGATGTTCAGCGAGAGCGACCCCGACCACCTCAGCGACCTCGCCAAGGGCTTCATCGCCGGGCAGCTCAAGCACATGCGCGAGTTCACCTCGGTCCTCAACCAGTTCGTGAACAGCTACAAGCGCCTCGTCCCCGGCTACGAGGCCCCGGTGTACATCAGCTGGGCGCACCGCAACCGCACCGCCCTCATCCGCGTGCCGCTCTACGTGCAGGGCAAGGAGAGCACCGTGCGCGCCGAGCTGCGCAACCCAGACCCGGCCGCCAACCCGTACCTGGCGTTCGCCGTCATGCTCGGCGCCGGCCTCGAAGGTATCGAGCAGGGCTACGAGCTGCCCGCCGGCGTGGAGCCCAACATCTACAAGATGACCGCCGACGAACGCGACACCGCCGGTCTCGGCAACCTGCCCAACAACCTCTTCGAGGCCATCACCGAGACGCAGGGCAGCGAGCTCGTCCGCAAGGTGCTCGGCGACCACGTGTTCGAGCGCTTCGTGACCAACAAGCTCAACGAGTGGTACGAGTACCGCGAACAGGTCACCGACTGGGAGATCGCCAAGTACTACTCCAAGATCTGACAGACGCCCGAAGGGACGGTGGAGCGGGCCGGGTGGACGCCAGTCCTCCCGGCCCGCTCCCGCGTACGGTAGACTTTCCGTAAGCGACGTCATGGAAGAACTCGTCAGACATCTCACAGACTGGATCGCCGCCGAGGTCGCCGAAGCCGGCGGCGACGGCGCCGTGTACGGCCTCTCCGGCGGCATCGACTCGGCGGTCGTCGCTGCGCTCGCCAAACGCGCCTTCCCGCACCACACGCTCGGCGTCATCATGCCGTGCCACAGCGATCCCAGAGACGCGGAGGACGCGTCCGTCGTCGCCCACCACTTCGACATCCCCACCTGCACGGTCGACCTCGCACCGGTCCACGACCTCCTGCTCGAGCACCTGTCTCTCTGCAGCAGCGACTTCTGCGACAGCCGGCTGGCCACAGCGAACCTCAAGCCGCGTCTGCGCATGACCACGCTGTACGCCTTCGCCAACCAGCTCAACTACCGCGTGCTCGGCACCGGCAACCGCAGTGAGCTGACCGTCGGGTACTTCACCAAGCACGGCGACGGCGGCGTGGACTTCCTGCCGCTCGGCAGCCTGGTCAAGAGCGAGGTCCGCGACCTCGCCCACCACCTCGGCGTGCCCGAGCGCATCGTCGCCAAGCCGCCGTCTGCCGGCCTGTGGGCCGACCAGACCGACGAGGCCGAGATGGGCCTCACCTACGAGGAGCTCGATGCCTACTTGCTGACGTCGGAGGCGTCGCCCGCCGTCAAGGCGAAGGTCGACGCCATGCACGCCGCCAGCCAGCACAAGCGCGAGCTCCCCCGCGTCGCCCCCAAGCCCGGCGCCTGAGGAGGCGGCCGCCCACGAGGCGGCGCACATGGCGCCGGCCCAGGGCCGCCGACGCGGTCCCGGCGTCGTTTGGTACACTCATACGCCGTCTTCTTCGGAGGTTCACCTTGTCTGTCGTCGTCCAGAAATACGGAGGCACGTCGGTCGCCGACGCCGCCCGCATCGGCAACGTGGCGCGGCGCATCGTGGCCACGTTCGAGCAGGGCAACAGCGTCTGCGCTGTCGTAAGCGCCCGTGGCGACACCACGGACGAGCTGCTCGAGCTCGCCCGTGAGATCACCCCCAACCCGCCCGAGCGCGAGATGGACATGCTCCTCTCGGCCGGCGAGCGCATCAGCTGCGCGCTGCTCGCCATGGCGATCCACCGGCTCGGCTACGACGCGGTGAGTCTCACCGGCTCGCAGGCCGGCATCGTCA
>DAIQNY010000025.1:0-21383 GCA_036788155.1 Actinomycetota bacterium
AAACCGGCCGATCCCGGTGCGGCGATCCTGTTGAACTGAGCGCTGCCGAAGCCCAGGACCAGGAACATGATGGCCGGGAAGATGATGAGAAGGATTGCGAATCCGGTGCCCTGGCCGAAGTTGGCGGCGATATCGAGCGCGACGAACACCCAGAGCACGATGATCCCGATCACCAGGAGCCAGCCCAGCAGGGGGATCCAGGAGAGAAGACTGCAGCCGAGCATCGCCCAGAAGAACCAGATCGGCCGGTTGGACATCTTGACGATGTTGTACTGGTTGTAGAAGGGGATGATGGCCGACCATCCGGGCAGCCCGGCCTTGCGAAGAGTCTTCCACAGGCCGACGATCGTCAGGACGGCCCACACGAGTGCGAGCAGCCAAATCACGATCATCACGCCCGCGAACGCACCTCCGGTCACTTCATAGCTGTAGTCGTAGTCCATTGGCCTCCTCCTCTGCCCGTGCGCCGCTCGGGGCGCCTGCCGGGATGTTCCGCGCACGTCGCGCGCATCCTGCATCGCGTGTATCGGCCGCGAGGCGGCAGAACTGCAACTCCTCGCTCCTCTTCGTCCACCAGTGGATTTCGGGTAGGACCGGGGGGGACCTCGCTCACTTTGGCCAAGAATCGCTCGTTGACGATGCGGCGACGCGGCGTAGGGTGAGGGAGGTTCGCTGACGGGCGTCCGGGGCGAGCGCCGAAAGGGGGGGCACCATGCAGACGGAGGGCGGCACGGGCAAAGGCGGCGGGGAGGGTGGCGCTTCTCGCTGTCGCCGATTCGAGGGTAGGGTCGCCCTGATCACCGGCGGGGCGTCGGGCATCGGACTGGCGACGGCCCGGCGGCTGCTCGAAGAGGGAGCCGCCGTTGTGATCGCAGACTTGGACGGCGAGGCGGCACAGGCCGCGGCGACCGAGTTGAACGGCCGCGGTCTGTCCGGCGTCGCCGCCCGTCGCTGCGACGTGACGCACGGGGACGAGGTGGAAGCGCTCGTGGCCTGGATCCTGTCGGAACACGGGCGCCTGGACGTGCTCTTCAACAATGCCGGCATCTACGAACCCGGCGAGGTCCACGAGGTCGACGAGGAGGCGTGGGACCGGCAGATCAGCGTCAATCTCCGGTCCGTCTACCTCGTCTCGCGCCACGTGGTGCCGGTGATGCTGGAGCAGGGCGGCGGCGCCGTCGTCAACAACGCCTCCGTCGCCGCCCTCGTCGGTGATCTCAAGAGCGCCGCCTACTGCGCCGGCAAAGGCGGCGTCGGCATGCTCACACGGGCGATGGCCCTCGACTACGCGAAGCGGGGCATCCGCGTCAACGCCATCTGCTGCGGCGAGATCGACACGCCGCTCTTCGTGAAGGAGTCGTACCAGATCGGCCTGACGCCCGAGTCGTACCGCGAGATCCTCAACGAGGCGCATCCCATCGGGCGCATCGGCCTGCCCTCTGAGGCGGCCGCCGCGGTCGCGTACCTGGCAAGCGACGACGCGAGCTTCCTGACCGGCGTGCTGTTGCCGGTGGACGGCGGCTACAGCGCAGTGTGAAGGAGAGACCATGCGCGGACTTGACGGCAAGGTGGCCCTCGTCACCGGCGGCTCCTCGGGCCTCGGGGCGGCGATCGTCCGCCGCTTCGCGGAGGAGGGCGTGAGCGTGGCGGTCGGCGGCCGCGACGCGGCGAAGACGCAGGCAGTCGCCGCGCGGGCGGCCGCCCACGCGCGCGAGCACGCGTACGCGTCCGACTTCATGGTCACGCTGGGCGACGTCTCCGACGTCGCCGACTGCGACCGGATCGTCGCCGACACCGTCGCGCGGTTCGGACGCCTCGACATCCTCGTCAACTCTGCCGGTCTCTGGATCGAGAAGCCCACGACCGAGATGAGTGAGGCAGAGTACGACCGCCTCATGGGCGTCAATCTCAAGGGCACGTACTTCATGTGCCGGGCGGCGTTGCGCCACATGACGCGGCACCGGGCCGGGGTCATCGTCAATATCGCCAGCGATTCCGGGATCCACGGTGAGCCCAATGCCGCCGCTTACTCCGCATCCAAGGCGGGCGTCGTGATGATGACCCGGGCGATGGCCGTCGACCACGGCCCGCAGGGCGTGCGCGTGGTCAGCGTGAGCCCGGCGATCTTCGACACGCCGATGCTGGCCAGGGCGATCGCCGACGCGCCGGACCCGGAGGCGTACGCCGAGGTGCAGGACGAGGGGTACCCGCTGGGCCGCATCGGACGGCCGGAGGAGTTGGCCGCCACGGTGGCGTTCCTGGCCAGCGACGAGGCGAGCTTCGTCACGGGCCGGACCGTCGTGGTCGACGGCGGCTTCACCGCCTGACGAGGCGGGCGGAGGCGTGGCGTGCCGCCGCAGCCCGGCTCAGTGCGCGGCGGCCGTCAGGTCGATCTCGGCGATCAGCTCCGCCTTGCGCTCCTCGGGGAGCAGCGAGGCCGTGATGGAGTTGCGCGCCAACTGGGCAAGGTCGGCGAGGCCCAGGTCCAGCGCCTTCTGCACGGCCACGTAGTTCTGCAGCAGGTAGCCGCCGAAGTAGGCCGGGTCGTCGGAGTTCACGGTCACCAGCAGTCCCGCGTCGAGCAGCCTCTTGAGCGGGTGCCGGGCGAGGTCCGGGGTCACCTTGAGCTCAAGGTTGCTGAGCGGGCACATGGTGAGCGCGATGCCGGCTTCGGCCAGGCGCCGCTGCAGCGCGGGATCCTGGATTGCCGCTACGCCGTGGTCGATGCGCCGCACCTTGAGCACGTCCAGCGCCTCGGTGATGTACTGGGGCGGACCCTCCTCGCCGGCGTGCGCGACGGCGATCAGGTCCGCCTCCCGTGCCCTCCGGTATACCTCGGCGAACTCCGCAGGAGGGTGTCCTACTTCGGCCGAGTCCAGCCCGATGCCCGCGATGACGTTTCGGTGGCGCAGGGCGAGCTCGAGCATCTCCATGGCTTCCGCAGGCGGCCGGTCGCGCAGGAAGCACATGATGAGCCGCCAGCTCACGCCGTGCTCGGACTCGCCTTCGCGGAGCGCGCGGGCGATGCCGCCGACGACGTCTTCGAAGGGGACGCCGCGCGGAACGTGGCTCTGGGGGTCGAAGAACACCTCGACGTGGCGGGCGCCGTCCGCCGCCACGCGTCGCAGGTACGCCTCGGTGAGGTCGTGGAAGTCCTGCTCCGTCACGAGCACGTCCAGGACCGCGTAGTAGAGGTCGAGGAAGTGCTGCAGATCCTTGAACCGGTACTGTGCACGGCATTCCTCCGCGGTGGAGCAGGGAAGGTCAACGCCGTTCCGGCGTGCCAGCTCGAGCAGCATCTCAGGTTCGAGCGTTCCCTCGATGTGGAGGTGCAGCTCCGCCTTGGGCAGCCGGCGGATGTACTCGGTGACGACGGTGCTCTCGCCGATGGGGGTCCTGAGATCGCTGGTGCCTGACACGCGTCCTCCTTGGGCGTTCGTTCGGTGTCGGTTGGGGGGCTTGTACCCACGAGAGCAGGAAGTGGCACTGCCTCAGAGGCCCAGGGCGGGGGAGCAGGCGGAGGAGCCGTCCGAGCGGGCTGGTAGGGTTCACGGCGTGCATCGGAGTGTGGGAGACAGGAGGGGACGGGACGGTGGCCGTCTGGTCGCTGCCGCGGTCGGCGTGATGGTGGCCGCCGCGGCGCTCGCCGCCGTGGCGGCGAGCGGGTGCGGCGGCGCGAGTCCCGCCGCCTCCGGGCAGAGCCAAGCCGGAGGCGGGCCAGGTTCTCCGACCGCCGCCGCCTCGTCCGGCGGCGCGGCCACACGCACCCCCGGTCCGACGGCCACACGCACCCCCAGTCCGACGGCCTCCGGTCAGAGCGCCGCGACCGTCGACCTCCGCGTCGTCTTCGTCGACGTCGGTCAGGGCGACGCGACGGCGCTCCGCAGCGGCAGCTGGTCGGGGCTCGTCGACGGCGGCCCGGCAGGGTCCGAGGCCGCCGTCGATGCGGCGCTGGTCAGGCTCGGTGTGCGGCGCCTCGACGTGCTGGTCGTCTCGCACCAGCATGCCGACCACACGGGCGGGCTGCCGGCGCTCGTCAAGCGCTACCGGCCGCGCGTGGTGTGGCTCACCGACAAGGCCGAGGGCGCCCTTGCGTCGGCGCTCCGAAGCGCCGGCACGGTGGTCAAGCGCGTACGCCGCGGTGTCACGGCGCGCTTCGGCAAGGCCAAGGCCACGGTCATCGCGCCCGGCGGGCTCAGCGGCGACGCCAACACGGACAGCATCGTGCTTCTGGTGCAGGCCGGTGGGCGCCGCCTGGTGCTCACCGGCGACTCGACGGGGCGCGGCGAGGCCGCGGCGGGCGCCAGCCTCGCCCGCGGCCCGCCCGTGGACGTCCTCAAGGTGGCGCACCACGGGTCACGGTCCTCCACCACGTCCGGCTTCGTCGCCGGCGCGCGGCCGCGGGTCGCCGTCATCAGCGTCGGGCGCAACTCCTACGGGCACCCCACCGACGAGGTGGTGCAGCGCCTTCGCGAAGCGGGCGCCCGTGTCTACAGCACCCAGAAGCACGGGTCGGTCACGCTCAGCGTGACGAGCCGCGGCCGCCTGCGATGGGGGTTCTCACGCGCCTCCAGACCGCTCACGCACGGAGTCGGACGCTGACCGCGGGGCGCGGCGCCGGGGCGACGGAGGCTGCTGCGCACTCGGGTCCGAACCTGTAGAGTCGAGGTGTGGAGCGCGAACACGTCATCTACTCCTGGAGCAAACAGGGCGGCCTCGACCCGCTCGAGGTGACCGGCGGCGAGGGGTGCTGGTTCACCGACGCCAGTGGGCGCCGGTACCTGGACTTCGCCTCCCAGGTGATGAACCTGAACCTCGGCCACGGCCACCCGCGGCTGGTCGAGGCGCTGCGGCGCCAGGCGGAGACGCTGTACGGCCTGGCGCCGTCCTTTGCCAGCGCCCCGCGATCCGAGCTCGCCCGGCTCGTCGCCGAGGTGACGCCGGGCGACCTGGGCCTGACGCTGTTCACCACGGGCGGCTCCGAGGCCAACGAGAACGCGGTCAAGCTGGCCCGCTGGGTGACCGGCCGGCAGAAGGTGATCGCCCGGTACCGCAGCTACCACGGCGCGACCGCCGGCGCCGCCAGTCTCACCGGCGACTCCCGGCGATGGCCGGCGGAGCCGGCCGTGCCGGGCGTCGTGCGTATGCTGGACGTCTATCCGTACCGCTGCCCGGCGGGGCATCACTACGATGCGTCCGGGGCTCACGCCCTCGACCCGGCCGCCGGCCACGCCGACGAGTGCGCCATCGCCGCCGGTGGTCCTCACCTGGAGGACATCCTGCAGTACGAGGGGCCTGAGTCCGTCGCCGCCGTGATCCTCGAGACGGTACCCGGTGCCAACGGAGTATTGGTACCGCCCGCGGGGTATCTCGCGGCGATCCGTGAGGTCTGCGACCGGTACGGCGTCCTTCTCATCCTCGACGAGGTGATGACGGGGTTCGGGCGGACGGGCCGCTGGTTCGCCTGCGAGCAGTGGGACGTCACCCCGGACATCATGACGCTGGCCAAGGGCATGTCGGGTGGAGCGGCCCCGCTGGGCGCGATGGTCGTGAGCGAGAAGCTGCGACCGTGGCTGGAGGAGCACGAGTTCGCAAGCGGGCTCACCGCATGCGGTCACCCCCTCGCCTGCGCCGCCGGTGTGGCGACGATCGCGGCGCTGCGCGACGAGCGCCTCGTGGAGAACGCGGCCGCCGTGGGCGAAGTACTGGGGGAGGGGATGCTCGACCTCGCCGACGACCACCGGTGTGTGGGTGAGGTCAGAGGGCTCGGCCTGCTGTGGGGTATCGAGCTCGTGCGCGACCGCCAGACGCGCGAGCCGCTGGTACCGTACGCCGCCACGGGAGAGGCCGCGGAGCCGATGGCGGCCCTCGGGAGGGCTGCCCTGGACCGCGGCCTCCACGTGTACGCGCATGGCAACGTCCTGCTGGTGGCGCCTCCGCTGATCGTCGGGCGCGAGGATCTCGCCGCGGGCCTCGCCATCCTGGACGACGTGCTCGCCGTGGCGGACGGACTCGCGGGCTGAGGCTCAGCTCAGCCCGAGCAGCGTGCGCGCCTGCGCCGGCGTCGCGACGGGCCGTTCGATCTCTCCGGCGAGCCTCACGGCTCGCTCCACGAGTTGGGCGTTGCCCGTGGCGAGCTGCGCGTGCCGGTAGTAGATGTTGTCCTCGAGTCCGACGCGCACGTGTCCGTCCATCACGAGTGCGAGCATGGCCATGGGCGTCTGCGTGCGTCCCAAACCTATCACCGACCATGTCGAGCCCTCCGGCAGCATGGCGACCGCGTCGACCAGCGCCCTCGCGGTCGCCGGCATCCCGTACCGCGTGCCCGTGACGAACTGGAAGTGGAGCGGCGCGGGGATCCTGCCTTCCGCGTGGTAGCGCAGCGCCGTCCGGATCATCTCGTGCGAGAAGCACTCGAGTTCGAGCTTGACCCCTCGTGCCAGCGCCTCGTGCGCCAGCGTCTCGAGGAACTCGGGTTCGTTGGAGAACACGCCGGCCTCCGTCTGGATGGTGCCGGCGTCGAAGCTCGCCATCTCGGGCCGGAGCGCGAGTGGCGCGATGCGCTCCTCCGTGGGCAGGTTTCTGCCGGGGATGCCGCTCGTGGTCAGGCAGAGGATGGCGTCCGTCTTCGCGCGAAGCACGGCGACCACCGTGCGGAAGGCGTCCATGTCCTGCGCGCCTCGCCCCTCGGCGTCCCGCACGTGGATGTGGACGATCGCCGCCCCGGCACGCCAGGCGGCGATCCCCTCCGCCGCGATCTCGTCGGGCGTGATGGGGATGGCCGGGGTCTTGTCCCTGCCGATGCGCGAGCCGGTGAGCGCGGCGGTGATGATGACCGGCGGCGGCCGCACGGCGCGCTCAGCGCAGAGGGTGACGCATGAGGTACAGCGTCTCCGCGAGCGAAGCCGCGTCAAGGGCGCGGCTTGGCGGCCGCCGGCAGGCCTCCCTGGTCCGCGCGGCGATGTTCTCGCCGTCCAGAGGGACGAGCTCGGCGCCGAGGCGCGTGAGGAACAGTTCCACGTCCTTCGCGTCGACGCCGGGCAGGGGTGCGCCGAGCAGAGGGAGCTTGAGCTCGGCCGCCGTCTCCAGCGTCCAACGTACCCAGTCGTCGTCCAGCGTGCGCGTCCCGTAGAGGCACAGCGCACTCGTGCACCGCCTGAGTCGAGTGAGCAGGCTCGCCCGCACGATCTCGCCGCGCACGGTGGCGAAAGGTTCGCTGGTGAGTCCCTGGTCGAGGGTGAGGCCACCCGAGGCGTAGAGACGAGCCGTCACAGGGCGTGCGAGAGCCAGATCGCCCGCGGCGAACGTGAGGAACACCCGCTGTCGTCGAGCTTCTGTCCGCACTGAGCTCCCTCTGGGGCTCCGTTGCCGTCACTGTATCGGCATCTTCTGCGCCGCGCTGCAGGAACCTGTGTTGCCGGGACTGGCGGCCTGGGGCGTGCGAGGGGCCCGGTCAGGCGCTGGCGGGCATGAAGACGCCGCAGAACCGGCGCACCGGACGCAGCAGGGAGACGACGAAGATCGCGACGCCGACGGCGCCGAAGACCGCCTGCAAGATGTCGTAGGGGATGATCGTGATCTGCACGAGGATCCAGATGATCAGACCCGCGCCCACGGTCACGGCTGCGTACCAGGCCCAGCGCCGCCGCAGCCAGAGTCCCACGGCGGTGGCGAGAGGCAGCACGCCGAGGACCAGCAGCAGGATCAGTCCCGGGATGAGGTAGTCGTCGAACGGTGAGCCTTCGAGGAACGACGTGGGCATGCGCATGATCGACCCGTCCGGGGCCATGGTGAGCGAGAGCCCGCCGCCGATCGCGCCGACGCCCTGGACGATCAGGAGGACGAGCAGCGTCCACACGGCGACGGGCCGGCGGGTCCGATCTGCAGTCTGCATGGGCGACTCCTCCGGGCGAGCAGTTGTGGGGGCGCGAACACCATATCCCGTCCCGGTCCGTCTGGACAGGAGTTCTCGCAGGCAGCGCCGTCAGCAACGGAGTGGCACCCCTGCCTCGAGCAGAAGGGTGGGGACCCGGTCTGCATAGCGTCAAGCAGGGCGCGTACCGCGTGCACACCAGCGTCAATGCCACTGACTCCTACTTCGGCTCCCTCACCAAGTACCGCTCCTTCAGGGTGAGATGAGATCGAGTCGCGCGCGGGTCTCTTGACGTTTCGAGGCCCGCGCGCGACCTTCGGACACAGCCGCGTGGTCCCCGTGCTTCTCCTCGGGCGAGCGTACCGCCGCCCGTCTCATACCCCTGGATGTATGCACCGCATACCGGTTGGTGCATGCGTCCCCGAACGATTAGAGTGTCTGAGCACACTCGATAATCTGGCGATCGAACAGGAAAAGGAGTCAAATGGGGATCGTGCACGCACATCGCGGGCGCCTCGCGCCCGCCATCATTCTGGCCGTGCTGATGGCGCTTGCCGTCATCGTCACGCTGGGCCTTGCCGCCGGGCCGGCCAGCGCTCAGGCCAGCTTCACGACGTGCGCCAGCTGTCACAGTTCGACTGAGTCGCACAGCGGCAGCCCGGCGCACATCGCCGCCTACGGCGCCGGTCAGTGCTCGACGTGTCACGTGAACGGGTTCGCGGCCGAGAACGCCGGTGTGGTTGCCGCAGCGTGCGCCACCGCAGCCTGTCACGGCAGCACCGCCGGGATCCTTGGCACCCCGCAGCACGTGACCAACGGTTGCGGCACCACGCCCGGTTGCCACGGCGTCGCACCGGTCGTCGCCAAGACGACGATGACGCTCAAGGCCTCGCCGACCTCGGTGAAGGTCAAGAAGAGCATCAAGTTCTCCGGCAGCGTCGGACCTCTGCCCACACTCGCCGGCGCCAAGATCGCCATGAAGGTGGAGCGCAAGGTCGGCAAGAAGTGGGTCAAGATGAAGACCGGCACCGCGAAGGTCAAGGCCAACGGCTCCTACTCCTGGACCTACAAGGCCACCAAGAAGGGTGCGCATCGCGCCACGGCTTCCATCGCCAAGAAGACCAACGCGTACACCGCGAAGAAGATGGTCAAGAGCTTCAAGGTGAAGTGAAGTGCGGACCGGCCGCTGCGGCCGGACGCGAAGATGCCGAGGGCGGGCGGTCCACTGGGACCGCCCGCCCTCGGCTCTTTCTCGTCCGGCTCGGCCGGCCGCGGTGCCGCTCGGCCGTGCGGGTACGGGCGTGCCGGCAGGGCGCCGGACCGTTACAGGTCCACGTGACCCGGCGCGTCGCGCGCATCGACGAACCACTCGCGCTCGACGAAGTCGTGGTCGGTGATGCCCTCGAGCGACTGCTTGAGGTACTTGCCGCGGCCCTCGACGGCGACCGACCCGTCGGACAGCAGGATCTCTCCCGTACCCTCGAAGAGGCGGCTCGTGTCGCGCGTGATCCGGGCGATGCAGCGCACCTCCTCGTCCAGCGGCACCGGCTTGCGGAAGCGCGCCGTGAACTCGACGGTGACCCCCCAGGCGTCGGGCTCGAGCAGCAGGATCGCCCGGCCGATGGTCTCGTCGAGGATGGCGGAGCTGATGCCGCCGTGCAGCCGCCCCGGGTAGCTCTGGTGCTCCTCGCGCACGTGGAACACGCCGAGGAGCTCCCGATGGGCCGGGGCGCCGGGTGCCGCCTGGCCTTCCGGCGCCAACTCGTAGTAGCAGGCGTGCAGACCGGCGGGGTTGTCGCGTCCACAGATCAGGCACATCCTGCTGATGTTCTGGACGTGGTCGATCTTGCGTCGTGTGGGGGACGTGATGGCTCCTCTCATGGCGCCGCTGCCGGTCATCTCATGGCGCCGCTGCCGGTCAATCATACGCGACGGTGCTGCCCCGGCAGGGCAAGCTCGGTTCAGCCGCCTGCTCGCCAGGTGATCACGTACTCGGTGCCCGGGCCCGGCAAGCTGAGGCCCGGCTCCGTCACCTCCCAGCGACCGTGCTCCCCGCACTCGCGCGCGACCAGTTCGAAGTGGCACATGGCGATGCCGAGGTCCACGCGCTGCAGGTCGGCGATGCGCAGGGCCAGGAAGAGCGGACTGCGCGGTCCGTACCACCTGTACCGGGAGAGGCAGAAGTGCCAGTCGTCGCCGCGCCGCACGATCCTCCAGGGTTGTCTGTTGGTCGCCGAGGGCGCCATGCGGACGGCGTGCAGCGCGGCGGCGTAGCTCCCCAGGCGTTCGAGCGGCACGCCCCAGTCGCCCTCGAAGAAGAGATCGCCGGGCGGCAAGCGCCGCGATCCGTGCTCGCGCTCGTGGATTCGGGCCACGCCGCCGTCATCGCCCGGGTACCCGAGCGAGACGACCGCCGGGACGGACTCGTGACGGCCGACGCCGCCGAAGCGGGACGTGAAGCTGCCGCGAGTGAACGTCCCGCCCAGCCAGCACGTGCCGAGACCCAACTCGGTGGCGCGCAGGACGATCTCCTCGAGGACGTAGCCGTAGTCCTCCAGGTCTCGGGGCCCCTTGTGCACGGCTCCGACGATGTAGCCCGTGGCTCCCTTGATGAAGCCGTAGGTGCCAAGGCGGCGGAGGGCTGAGGCGTCACCCGGCTCGGCTGCGATGAGCGCGAACCGTGTCGCGGAGCCCAGCGGTCCGCACCTCCTGGCGGCCAGGCAGGTGGTGAGCGCCTCGTGGTCCGCCGGTGAAAGCGGCCGCTCCAGGTAGCTGCGGCACGAGTAGCGGCGGTGAATGATGGCGCGCGCGTCCACGGCGGCGATACTGCCACAGCTGGTCGCCGGCCTACAGTCGGGCCGTTTCGTGCAGCCCGGTCGCTCCCGTGCAGCCCGGCCGCGGCCTCCGTCCTTCCGTTGGAGCCGTTTGGAGGAAGACGGTAGGCTGGATGGCGGAAACGGAGACAGGAGCGACGACGGCGGCGAGACCACGGCCAGAACCCGCGGGCCACTTCCTCAGGTTGATCGGCAGGGTGGAGGCGCTCGGTCGTCGCCGGGGCCTCGTCGGCGTGCTTGTGATCGCGTCCATCGCCGGCGCGCTGGCGGTCGACCTCGCGATCCCGAGCTACCCCATCGCCGGCTTCTATCTCGTGCCGGTCACTCTCGCCGCCCTCACGCTCCGCATCCGCCAGACGCTCCTGGTGAGCGCATTGTGTCTGGGGCTTGCTCTGTACGTGATCCAGATCCAGGACCGCTGGGACGGGCCGACCGTCACGGTGGCGTGCTTCACAGTCCTGAGCGGAGCCGCGCTCATTGCATTGTCGTACCTGTTCAAGCAGGTGGGGGAGCTCTACGAGACGGAACGCATCACCACGGGGATGCTCGAATCGCTGGCGGCGCAATTGCACACCCTGCAGGAGGTGGTGGTCCTGGACTACGACCGCCCGTTGTCGGAACTGCTCGGCGGCGTCGTGGACCAGGCGCGCCAGCTTCTGGGCTGCGACGATTGCCGGATCTACAGGTTTGACGAGCAGCGCCGCGTGCTCGTGGTGGCAGGCGCAGGGGAGACGATGCCGCAGCCCCAGACCCTGCCGGTCACAGACACGAAAGGCCCGATCGTCCGTGCCCATACCGATCGGGAACCCGTCGCGCTCGGCGGGGATGAGTCGGAGGGGGCGCTGCTCGCCGTCCCGCTGCTGGTGCGCATGGAACCCTACGGCGTGCTGGCGCTGACCTACCGCGGCGAGCGTGAGTTCACCGACCTGGACGTCCGGCTCGCCGCGTCGTTCGGCGGGCAGGTGGCGCTGGCCATCGAGAACGCCCGCCTCCGCGACGAGGTGCGCCAGGCCGCGGCAGCCAGCGAGCGCTCGCGGCTCGCCCGGGACCTGCACGACTCCGTCACGCAGTCCCTGTTCGCCGCGAGCCTCAAGGCCGAGGCCGTCCGTCGCCGCTGGCGCCCGACGTCGGATGAGGCGCGAGAGAACCTCCAGGATGTGGAGCGGCTCGCCCGGGGGGCGCTCGCGGAGATGCGCACCCTGCTCATGGAGATGCGACCTGATGCGCTGGCAGGGGCGTCGCTCCCGCGTCTGCTCGACCTGCTCGCCGCCGCGGCCGAGGGCGGCTCGCGTGTGCGGGTCAACGTGGACGTGCGGGGACCGTCCGGACTGCCGGAGCACGTGAGCGTGGCGCTCTTCAGGACTGCTCAGGAGGCGCTACAGAACATGAGCCGCCATTCCGGCGCCGGCGAGGCGTGGGTTATGCTCGACGCGTCGGGACCCGACGTCCGCCTGACTGTGCGCGACGACGGTCGCGGGTTCGACGTGGGGGCGGTACCGTCCGAGCACCTCGGCCTGAGGATGATGCGCGAGCGCGCGGAGGATGCCGGCGTCAGGGTGACCGTCGAGAGCGCCCGCGGGATGGGTACGACGGTGACGGCGGTCTGGCCGAAGGAAGACGTGAAGGCATGACGGAGGGAGGCTCGGTGGCGGACGCCGGAGGCGAAGACAGGATCAGGGTCGTCATCGTCGACGATCACGTACTCGTACGCAGCGGCCTGGAGGTCGTGCTCGGCATGTTCGACGACATCGAGCTTGTCGGCCAGGCGGGCGACGGCGACGAGGCCGTGCGCCTGTGCCGGGAGTTGGCCCCCGACGTGGTACTCATGGACCTCGTCATGCCCGGTGGCACCTCAGGTGTGGAGGCCACCAAGCAGGTGCTCGAATCGTGCCCGAACACCAAGGTCGTGGCGCTCACGAGCTTCGGTGAGGACGCCCTCATCCACGAGACGCTGCGCGCCGGCGCCATCGGCTATCTGATGAAGAACGTCTCGGCGGACCAGCTCGCGGAGGCCGTCCGCGCCGCCCGCGCCGGGCGTTCCACGCTGGCGCCGGAGGCGGCCGACGTGCTGGTGCGCTCCGTCTCGGGCCCGCCCCAGGGCGCCGAGGCGCTCACCGCTCGCGAGCGGCAGGTGCTCACGCTCATGGCCGACGGCCTGACCAACGCCGACATCGCCGAACGGCTGGTGATCGGCGTCGCGACCGTCAAGACGCACGTGAGCAGCATCATCGCGAAGCTTGGCGTCTCGACGCGCACCGAGGCGACCTCCATAGCCATTCGCCGAAAGCTGGTCTGAGGCGCAGGGGTGAGCGAAGCACGGCGGTCGGAGCTCGGAGCCGCCCGCCGGCCGTAGTCTCCTCATACTTTGGGATGATGTCTCTCTACGTCTTTCGCTTGATGCACCGAGAGGCCGCGACTGCTTCAATTGAAGCCCGGAAGCAGTCCCGGCCCGTCGCTTCGCTCGACCCCGCCACCGGCCCCTCGCATGCGCTGCGCTGTGCCGTACGCACGCAGAGAGGCATCCTGCGGTCGAGGAGGGCGCGTCGGGCGCACGACCTGAGAAAGGCTGTCGTTGGCCCGCCGTAAGCTCAGAGAAGGACACTCGCTGCACAAGGTGCTGGGGGTCGGAGCCCTCTTCAGCACCGCGTACGGCAACGTCGGTTCCTCCATCTACTACGCGCTCGGCGTGGTCGCCGTGGCAGCGCTCGGCCTCACGCCGGCGGTGTTCGTCATCACGGGCTGCCTGTTCATCGCCACGGCCTGGTCGTACTCCGAGGCCACGGCCGCCATGCCGGAGGCGGGGGGCGCGTCCAGTTTCACCAGACGCGCCTTCAACGAGTTCGCCAGCTTCGGCATCGGCTGGGCGCAGATGCTCACGTACACGGCCACCATCGCGATCTCGGCGCTGTTCGTGCCGCAGTACCTCTCGATCTTCTGGCCGATCCTCAAGGAGCCGCCCTACAACGTGATCGGCGGCGCCGTCACCATCCTCGTCCTCGTGGTGCTCAACATCGTCGGCATCAAGGAGGCGGCAAGCCTCAACGTGGTGCTCGCGCTGCTCGACCTTGCCACCCAGGTGCTCATCATGATCATCGCGCTCGTGCTCCTGCTCGAGCCCAAGATCCTGATCGACCAGATCCAGTGGGGCGTCGCGCCGACCTGGAGTCAGTTCCTCTACGGTCTGGCTATGGGCACCGTGGCGTACACCGGCATCGAGACCATCTCGAACATGGCCGAGGAGGCTCAGCGGCCGGACAAGGATGTGCCGCGATCGATGAACTTCGTCATCATCGCGGTGCTCGTGGTCTACATCGGCATGCCGCTGGCGGCGCTCTCGGCCATGAACGTCGGTGCCAACACGGTGCCCGTCGACCCGGCCACTGGCAGGACGGTGCCGGTCGAGGTCATCCCGGGCGAGCCCGAGGGCACCTACGTCCTCAAGTCGGATCCCGAGGTGACGGCGTACGTGCCGCTGCAGACGCTAGGGGACGGCCGCGTGGTCATCCCCGCGCAGGATCCTACCGGCGAGGTGACCACCGTCGACGGACAGCAGGTGACGACGCTGCACGGCACGCAACTGGGCAGCAACTACCTCGCCGACCCCGTGCTCGGCATGGTCCGCTTCCTGCCGGACAACGTCTCGTGGCTACGCTGGATCCTCGGCCCCTGGGTGGGCATCCTGGCCGCCACGATCCTCTTCATCGCCACCAACGCCGGCATCATCGGCGTCTCGCGCCTGGCGTTCTCGCTCGGCCAGCACCGCCAACTGCCGCGTGCCGTGGGTCGCGTGCACCCCACGCGGCTCACGCCGTACGTTGCGATCGTCCTCTTCGGCATCATCGCGGTGATCCTCATCCTGCCCGGTGAGATCCCGTTCCTGGCGGACCTGTACGCCTTCGGCTCGATGATCTCGTTCACCGCCGCCCACCTCTCGGTGGTCGTGCTGCGCCGTAAGGAGCCCGACCTGCCGCGTCCCTTCCGGCCGCCGTTCAACGTGCAGATCGGCACGACGTCGGTGCCGCTCACCGCGGTGCTCGGCGGCATCGGCACGTTCGCCGTCTGGTGCGTCATCGTCTCCTACAAGCCGATGAGCGGCATCATCGGCGTCGCCTGGGTCGCCGTGGGCATCGTGGCCTACGTCATCTTCCGCAAGGCGCACGGCTACTCGCTCACCAAGACGGTCAAGGCGCCGTCGCTGCCGGCTTCGCTGCAGGAGGACGTGGTCTACGACCAGCTGCTGGTGCCCCTGCGCGACACCCAGGTGAGTGACGAGATGATGGTCCTCGCGTGTCAGTTGGCCACCGAGCGCAACTCGTCCATCGACGCGCTGTACGTGATCGAGGTGCCGCTCAACCTGCCCATCGACGCGAGCCTGCCGGACGAGAACCAGCGCGCCCGCGAGGTGCTGGAGCGCGCCGGTCACGCGGCAGATCAGTTCAAGGTCAAGGTGACGCCGCACATCGTCACGGCGCGATCGGCGGGGCGGGCGATCGTCGAAGAGGCCATCGCCCGCCGCTCCGAGGTCATCGTCCTCGGCTCCCAGGGCAAGCGCCGCGTCGGCAACAGGGTGTTCGGCAGCACCATCGACTACGTGCTGAACAACCTGCCGTGCGAGGCGATCATCAACGTCATCCCCAAGCAGGGCGCCACCGCGGCCGTCAGGGCGAGTGTGGCGTCGAGGATCACGGTGCCGGCGCCGGCCCCTCGGTCCCAGGAGCCGGCCATACCCGCCTCCGGTCCGGCGTCGCGTGTGGAGGGCGTCAAACGAGGCGTGCAGAACCTGCCGCTCGGCCGCTATCTCTCGTCGCGCCAGGTCCGCCGCCGAGCCGGCGACGGTGACGCGGGCGAAGAGCCGGACGACGGCACAGCCCGCCCGGCCGACGACGGCAAGGGCCGGGACGCTGGCGCGCCCTGAACCGGCGTCGGGTCGAGTGGCATCGGGCGGAGCATCTTCCGACGGTCCGCCGGCCCTGCGCCGGCTGGGCCAGGCCGTCGATGATCGCTCCCATCACGGTCGGCCGACGGCGTGGTAGCCGGCAGCGACGAGCCTACGGCCTGCGGTGCTCCTCGTCCCGGGCGATCGGCAGCGCGACGCGGAAGGTCGTGCCAGCCTCGGAGCTGGTGAACGAGACCGTCCCGCTCCCCTGCTCCACGGCGGCCTTCACGATCGCCAGCCCGAGCCCGTTGCCGGGATAGGCCGAGACGTTGCGGGCGCGGTGGAAGCGCTCGAAGACCGCGCCCTGCTCCTCGGCCGGGATGCCGACGCCCGTGTCGACGACGGCGACGACCGCCTCCCGACCCTGACGAGAGATCCGGATCGTCACGGTCCCGCCCTCGGGCGTGAACTTCACGGCGTTGTCGAGCAGGTTGGCGAGCACGGTCTGCAGGCGCGCGGAAGCGAGCGGCACCTGCAGCGGACCGGCGGCGACGTCGACCACGAGCTCGACGCCGGACTGCTCGGCGCGCGAGGCCACACTATCGGCCAGCTCGCGGGCGACGGCGACGAGGTCGGCGCTCTGGCGCTTCGCCGGCTCGTCGGCCTCGAGGCGGGAGAGCTGCAGCAGGTTGTCCGACAGGTTCGCGAGGCGCCCGGTCTGGACGAGCGCCCGGTCGATCAGGCGGCGCGCATCGTCACCCTCCGCCTTGCGCTCGGCCAGCTCGAGGTCCGCCTGCAGGGCGGTGAGCGGCGTGCCGATCTCGTGCGCCGCGTCGGCGACGAACCGGCGGAGCGACGTCACGGTG
This sequence comes from Actinomycetota bacterium, assembly GCA_036788155.1. Taxonomy (GTDB): domain Bacteria; phylum Actinomycetota; class Thermoleophilia; order UBA2241; family UBA2241; genus CAIXSE01. The sequence continues at coordinate 16,450 of DAIQNY010000025.1, forward strand.
GTCTCGACGCGCGCCGCCATACCGTTGAAGGACTCGCCGAGGCGCCCGACCTCGTCACCTCCGGCGACAGGCGCGCGCGCTCCCAGGTCGCCGGCCGCCATGCGGTCGCTGGCGTCGGTGAGCGCCACCACCGGATCCGCGATGCGCCGCGACACCAGCCAGCCGGCGAGGGCCGCGAGGCCGACGGCGAGCGCGGCCGCCATGACCCACGCCACGGCCGCGCTCACCAGCGCATCGCGGCCGGACGCCGGGCCTTCCGAAAGCCTGACGTAGCCGCCGTTCGTCATGTCCATGGTGAGGGACCGGCTGGAGCGTGCGCCGCCGCCGGTCCCGAACAGCCCCTCGCCCAGCGGGTCGGGCAGGTCGTCATGGTCGCGCCCGCGGTGCCCGAAGCCCTCGCCGTAGGGCCCGTCGAAGAGGTCCTGCGCACTCAGCTCACCCGGAGACCCGGAGTCCACCACGAGCGAGCCGTTGCCGGCGTACACCTGCACCCTCGTCTGGGTGGTGAGCGCCGCTGCCGTCGCCCACCGGCTGAGCTCGCGCATGGTGGTGAGCGGCGGCGGGTCGGCCACGATGAGCTTGGCGCTCGCGGTGAGGTAGTCGTCCTCCGCCCTGGTGTAGTGGTTCGCCAGCACGGCGATGAGGATACCGCCGAGGATCGCCGCCGTGAGCAGCGCCATGCCCGCGTAGGTGAGCGCGAGCCGCCATCTGAGCGAGCGCGTCCGCACGGCCGGCCCTCAGGTGGCGAGCCGGTACCCGATGCCCGGCACCGTGAGGATCACGGCGGGGTCGCTGGGCTCGTGCTCGATCTTTTCGCGCAGCCGGCGCACGTGGACGCTCACGGTCCTGTCGTCGTAGAGGCCGGCGTCGCTGCCCCACACGTTCTCGATGAGCTGCCCACGGCTGAACACCTGTCCCGGGTGCTGGGCGAGGAACACCAGGAGGCGGAACTCGGTGGGGGTGAGATTGAGGGGACGGCCGTCACGAGTGACGGAGGCTCTGGTCCGGTCGATGGTCAGATCGCCGGCGTACAAAACGTCCGCCTCGGTGGAGGCGAGCTCGCCGTAGGCTCGGCGGAGGAGCGAGCGGATGCGGGCGATGAGCTCCCGCAGGTGGTAGGGCTTGGTGAGGTAGTCGTCGGCGCCCATCTCCAGGCCTAGGACCTTGTCCATCTGGTCCGACTGGACGGTGAGCATGAGGATAGGCTGGCGCAGGCCGAGTTGACGCAGGCGGCGGCAGAAGTCGAAGCCGTTGCCGTCGGGCAGGCGGACGTCGAGGACGATGAGCTGAGGAGACTGGTCTCGCGCAAAGGTCACCCCGCCCTCGCCGGTGGTCTCCCAATGCACCCGGTAGCCCTCGCTGCCGATGCCCTCGACGAGCGCTTCGCCGACGGCGGGGTCATCTTCGACGACGAGGATCGTCTGTGTCCGGTCCGTCATGATCGGGATCGTAGCACGGGGGCACGGCCGCCCCTGCCGGAAGAGGCAGGGGCGGCCGCCAGGCCGGCGAGCCGGGGCGCACGAACGAGCCGGCGGGTCCGCCCCCCCGGTACTCTCGCCGGCGTCCTCACTGGTAGAGGCTCTGCGGGGAGATGGAGGGCGACGGGGTGACGCTCGGCGTGTCGGGCCGGCCTTCGCCGTCGTCGTCCCAGCCCCGCCTCTGGTGGTCCCACCCGTCGCCGTCGCGGTCCCAACCGTGACCCTGGCCCATGCCCTGCCGGCCCTGACCCAGACCGTGCGGCACCATGCCTTGGCCACCTTGGCCGCTGTCGCCCCAGTCACCGCGGCCGAAGCCCTGGCCGCCGTCTTGGCGGAACATCCCTGGGCCGCCGCCCCGGAGGCCATCGGGACCGTCGTAGCCCCACACCGCCTCTCCCACGGCCATGCCCCCGAGGAACAGGATCGCCGCTGCGGCCACGGTGCCGGTGATCACAGCCCACCTGCGGCGGTACCACGGGGCGGACTGCATGCCTGCGGTCGGCGACTGTGCGTCCGGCGCCCCCGGGTACGCAGACCGCAGCTCCGCCGTCTGGGCCGAGTCTGGAGTGGCCTGCATGGCCTCGGTCTGACCTTCCGTCGCGCCGCCGGCCGGGGTGCCCTCCGGCGGGATGGCGCCTGTGTTCTCGTTCGTGGGGTCTGACATCACACACCTCTCTGTCGGGTTCTCGCTGTCCACGACTATGCCCCGGTGATGTTGCACCCCGTCTGCGCCGCGGCTACAGGTCCGTAACCCGCCTGGCGGACCGGTTACGGACCTGTAGCCGGCCCTCAATCCTCACTCAACATCCCTCTCCTACAGTGGTCGTGGCCGCACACGAGGCGGTCACCGCTCATCGCTGACGAAAGGACCCTGGATGACCGCACGAGCCCGCCTCTGGCTCGACCTCGCGCTGTTCGGCGCTCTGTTCCTCGCCTACAACCCCGCATGGACCGGTGTTGCCGTGCACGAGTGGCTGAGCGTCAGTGTCATCGTCCCACTGCTGTTCCACGTGATCGTGAACTGGGACCAGACACTGGCGATTCTCCGCCGCCTAGCGGAGCGGCTGAAGGCGATGTCCAAGGTGAGCCTGATGGTGGACGTCGCCCTGTTCATCGTCGCCGTGACTGCCATGCTCAGCGGCCTGCTCATCTCGCAGTCCGTGGCACGCACGTTCGGCCTCGTGATCGTGCCGGACTCGCTGTGGGTCAGCACCCACTCGTGGTCGGCCGACGCGACGATCCTCGTGCTGCTGGTGCACTTCGTGCTGCACTGGCGCTGGATCGTGAACGTGTCGAGGAGACTGGGCCGCCGCCTACAGGGGCGTGAGGATGACCCGGTGGTCGCCATCCGCATGGCGACGGGCCGCCTTGAGCGGCAGGCCCCGGCGCCCCTCCGGTACGCCACTGCCCCTGTCCGGAGGGACGACCGCTACCGGCCCTGAGCCGAGCCAGAGGCGACACGACCCCGAGTCGAAGGAGACCGATGAAGAACCTCAGCAGAAACACCGCGGCCGTGCTTGTGATCACGCTGTTCACCGGACTGGCCGTGTTCAGCGCCGTCCAGCTCGGCGCCCGCCTGTTCGACACGACCGAGGCCGGCGCCCAGACTCTGGCTTCGCCGGTCGCGCTGCAGCAGCAAGGCGGCGGGAACGGCAGCGGCTACGGGTACGGCGGCGGCGAACAGTATGCTGACCCGAACGGCCAGAGTCCCGACGGCAGCCGGCAGTACTCGGATCCCTACGGAGAGAGCGGCTCGAGCTCAGACAGTTCCGGCGGCACGATGACCTGCCCGGCGACCGGGTGCAGCGCGTCCAGTTGTCACGCGTTGCAGTGACGGGCGAGCGGCTGCGCTCGGTCTGAGACTGCCGGTACGGGCGCGAGCCCGGCAGCAGGGGCCGCCCCAGGGCGGCAGGGCTGCCGGGCTCGCGCGTGTCGCGGCACACCGGGTCAACGTTCGACTGCGGGCGGCGCCGGCGAGCGATCGGTAATTCTCGGCGGAGCTGGGCCGGGCGAGATCAGTCGGCTCCGCCGGGAAGCGCCGCCCCTCAAGCAGAGCCGCTCCACCGTAGCGCACGGCGAAGACCAGGTTCCAGCCCCTCTCGTAGCCCTCCCGCGTCTCCTTAGCGCGCTCGCCGAGCTCCTGCCAGCCGCGGTGCTCAAGGTCGACCCTGGTCAAAGCTCCCTCTGTCGTGAACCGCACCTCGACTTCAGTGGCGGTGTCGTCCTCGTAGCCCGGATGCCAGGTGAACACGGCCCGCAGAGGGGGGTCCCACATCAGGAATTCGCCCCAGACGGACGTGCGCCCGTCGGCGGCGCGTTCCGCCAGCCGGCCGCCCGGCCGCCCGTCGACGTCGATGGCGGCGGTCTCTTCAAGAGACACCGAGTGCGTATCCCGAGGCCACCACGTGCTCATGCCGGCGAAGAAGAGCTCGAAGGCGCGCTCGTGCGAAAGCGGCACCACGATCGTCTTCACTACAGGTGGGATGACTGCTGTCGCCATCTCTCCTCCTCTGCGCCGCTCCTCCAGAGCGGCGGCGGTGTAGCGGGTGAGTGCTGATCCCCACAGCTCCTCGAGCGAGGAGTGGACTGCGGCCAGTCCTGACGGCGCGAGGCGATAGAGGTGACGCGTCCCGGCTACGCGCTCCTGGACGAGGCCGGCGTCACGCAGCACCTTGAGGTGCTGCGACACCGCCGGCCTCGTCACCGGCAGCCGTTTGCCAGCTCGCCGACAGCCTTCACGCCTTGGGCCAGGAGCGAGAGGATGCCCCTGCGTGTGCCGTGGGCGAGAGCATCGAATGCGTCCGTGACAGCATGGAGGTCGTCTGTCGTCATGGTGGTGGTAGTCCGTCAGTAGACACTTACCGTTAGCACTCACTTGTCCACTGGGCGACAGTCGAAACGGGCGTCACGTAGGCCGGCGGTGGCGAAGCTGAGCGCGGAAGTCCTCCGCCATGACATCCGGCACGTGATCCGAAAGGCTGCGACGACCGTGTGTCAGGCGGGTGCCGGCGGTTGCCAGAGGGAACGCACGCCGGCGCGGATGGACGCCGTGGTGACGCGCTCCAGAGGGCCCTCGTCCTGCTGCGCGGGGTCGGACCCCGTCTGGATCTGCTCGAAGTGGGCCGCCACTGTCTGGGTGAGGAACCGCGAGCGTTGTGCGAACCCGTGCCTGTCGGCCTTGTTCCAGGGCTGGGTGTAGTAGCGCAGCGGGTGACTGACGTAGAGGTGCTCGCGGGCGCGGGTGCAGGCGACGTACAGGAGACGGCGCTCCTCCTCGATCTCGGCCTCGCTGCCGGTGGCCATGTCCGACGGGATGTTGCCGTCGGCGGCGTGGATGACGTAGACCACGTCGAACTCGAGACCTTTGGCCGAGTGCATGGTGCTGAGGACGAGGTAGTCCTCGTCGAGCAGGGGCGGGCCGGCGAGCTCCTGCGTGTACGCCGGCGGGTCGAGCAC
>DAIQNY010000026.1:0-21199 GCA_036788155.1 Actinomycetota bacterium
GGCGACGGCGCTGAACGCTCGTTTGAACGACGCTCTCGCACGCTGGACGAGCACGTCGGCTGCAGCGCGGGACACTCCGAGCACTTCCGCGAGTTCACGCGTGTCGAGCCCCTGCAGGTCCTTGAGGACGAGCGCCGCCCTGTACCGTTCGTTGAGCGCCGCCAGACCAGCCTCGATGAAGCCCGCGGTGCGCGCCTGCTCGAAGGGGTCGCCGGCGGCCGGCACGCTCTCTTCCATCGGCTCCGTCCGCCGCCGGCTGCGGATACGGTTCAGGCATGCGTTCGTCGCCACCCGGAACAGCCAGGCACGCAGGCGCACGCTCTCGTTCTCCGCCGGCGGCTTCTCGAACGCCGTGAGGAACACATCCTGGGTCACGTCCTTGGCCTCCTCGCGATCGCCGAGGATGCGGGCGCAGAGGTTGTAGACCGCGGCGTGGTAGTCGTCGTATAGGCGCGCTGCTGCTGAGCGGTCGCGCCGGTGCAGGCCGCGGACGAGGTCGGGATCGGTGGGGGGAGGCGGCGTGGTCATCAGGTTTCGTTTCCCAGAATACTCACAACCTCTGCGCCGAGCATCCGTTGGTCAGTCGTGTCCGCCGCCGTGGTGTCCGCCGCCGTGCCCACCGTCGCTGCGATCGCCGGTGTGGCGATCGCCGCGGTCGGCCCGCCCGCCGCTGGCATGAGCGGCGTCGTGCTTCTGGGTCGAGACGTGGGTTCGCGTGCGAGCTCTGGCGGCCGTCCCCTCGGCATGGTGCACCCTCGCGCCTGCTGTGGTCTCGCTCCGTCCGCGGACGGCGTGTGCGCCGGCATGGGCGCGGTCGCGGTCCCGTGCGTGATCGCGGTCGCGCTCGTGGTCGCCGTGCGCGGGCTTCGTTCCGGTGCGGGTGGCCGGAGCACGCCCGGATCCGCGGTCGTCTGCGACCGCGCTCAGCAGGGCCGCGAACTGCTCGTCGGAGAGAGTCACGGAGCCCGAGGACTGCGCCTCAGCAGCCCCAGTCCGGACCGCCGTCTGGTGCGTGCCGGCGTCGTCAGTCAGCCGCTGCACGCCTGCCGTCGCGACTGTGGTGAGCGCGAACACGATCACCGCCGTGGCTACTATGGTCCTGATCGCCTTCATGGAGTCCTCCTCGTGGGTCGGAATGAGCGTCGTCACCCGTTCCAACACACGAGGGCGGCCGGTTCTTACACCCCGCGGACGAAGAAGACGCCTCGGGGCGTGTCAACGGCCTTGCGGTAGGACTCGTCAGTCTGGGAGCCCGCCGGTCTGGGCGCGCTCCGGTGCGCAGGAGGAGCTCAAACGGGCGCGCCGGGGCCGCCGGACGCCGGCGGCCCTCCACCGGGAGCGGGCGGCGGCGGACCATGCCGCCCGGTCCGCACATCTCCCGCGCGGTACACGCGCATGTCCCGGCGCCCTCGGCGGCTCGTGAGTGCGCGCCGCCGCAGCTGACGCGGCACGTCGACGGGCTCCGGTGCCCGTAGCCCGAACTTGAGCGCGAGCATCCGCAGGCCGAAGACCACGGCGATGGTCACCCACTCGGAGACGATCTTGTCGGCTCCGAACCACTCGACCATCGCCACATACAGCACCGCGCCCACGACGGCGGCCAGATAGTTGATCGGGCCTGGCAGGACGAGCTGCGGCGTCTCCCCGGCCAGCAGGTCCCGTACCACGGCGCCGCCGAAGGCGGAGACGCAGCCGACGAGGACGGCGGCGAAGGCGGCGGACTCTCCCGCCCCGCCGAGGTCGGCGTTGAGCGTCTGCTGCGCGCCGATCACCGCGAACAGCGCCATCCAGATCGGGTCGAGGATGTCCAGCAGGAGCCTGCCCCGATGGACGAGCGAGGCGAAGAAGAACCCGACGAACGCGGCGCCCACCACGAGCGGCAGGTACGCAGGTTCGGTGAGCGCAACGGGGACGCGGCCCAGCAGCAGATCGCGGATGATGCCGCCCCCCAGGCCGGTGGCGACGGCGATGGCCAGGACACCGGTGATCGCAAACTTGCGCTGGACGGCGAAGATGGCGCCGCTGAGCCCGCCGAGGAAGACGGCTGCGAGACTGATCGCGAGCGGCGGCGCCGTGACGGCGCCGACGAGTGCCGGTGGGAGTGAACTCATGCCGCACACCTATTCCGTACCTCTCACCCGACTTCCTCTTGCCTCGCGGGTCGCGTCCGTCAGCACCGCGAGCGGGAGGAGAACGACGCCGTGGCATCGGAGCCTCACCCCGGCGGAAATCAGTCGTGCATGTCGTTGACGCCTGAGATCGGAGGAACCATGCAGAACCTCATAGTCTGGGCCGACATCCCGGTCACGGACCTGGACCGCGCCATGGAGTTCTACGCGGCCGTGCTGCAGCGTGAATTCGCCAGAGTCGAAGGCATGGACGGGATAGCCCTGCCTGCTGCGCAGGACGAGGCCGACCCCACTCAGCAGGAGTGGCCCGTCGCGTTCGACCTTGTCGTCGCGGAGCAGACCAAACCGAGCATGGACGGCTGCACCATCTACCTCGAGAGTGGCGGCGATGCGGAGGGCATGCTCCAGCGGGCCGCCGACGCCGGCGGTGAGATCCTCATGCCCGCCACGTTCATGGGAGAGATGGTGGGCACGATCGGGTTCTTCCGCGACACCGAGGGCAACCGCATCGGCGTGCACAAGAACGCCGTGTGACGGAAGGCGCCGGAGGGAAGGCCGGCCGGCTTCAAGGTCAGGCCGGCCGTGTACGTCCGCTCGCCGGCGGACGGCGACCACGGGAGGCTCTCCGCAGGCCGAGGGCGGCGAGCTGGCGGAGCACCTCGTCGACCTCGCGCTCCACGAGCGCCGGGTCGCCGCCGCGCCGCGCCAGCTCGCCGAGCACATGCGCGACGGCCGCGTCGTAGTCGCGCCCGTACCGCTTGTTGAGATCGTGCCAGGGGACGCCGGCCATCGCGGCCACGGCCGCCTCGCCGGCGTGGAGCTCGCCCCGCTCGAGGAGGACCGCGAGGATCGGGTAGCCGGCGTAGCCTTGCCAGTACGAGGCGTTGTCGTTGGCGGCGACCGTGCGGCCGTCGTCCGTCCACGTCACGTCGTAGGTCTTGTCGCCGCGCGACGAGGTGACGGTCGCGGATCCAGGTCCGGTGAACCGGACCCGACCGTCCGCGACCGCCGTGAATGCCTCGAACACCTTCGCTCTCGGCGGCTGTTTCCAGAGCTCCATCGGCCCCCTCGGTCACTGCGAGCCGGCGCGGCCGCCGGCTCCCGCGTCGCCTGAACTGTACCCGGCGAGGCCTGAACCCGTACGGACGAAGGCCCGCGGACGGAGGCTGGATGCCCGCGGGCCTTCGTGCTCACGGCGTCCGGCCGCGACTCCTGCGCGGCCGGTCCGCCCCGGTCCGCCCGTCAGGCGGCCATCTGCTCCTTCTTCAGCTCCTGGAACTCGCTCACCATCTTGCGGGCGCGGTCTTCGTCGATGACCTCGCGCGCCTTCTGGAAGATCTCGCCTTCCTCCTCGACCACGTGGTGGAGCACGAGCTCCTCCAGCACCTGCAGCTTCGCCATCCACTGCTCGCTGCCGGGCTTGTTCCGCGAGAGTTCCTTGATGAACAGGTCGGCCGCGTGGTGCTCCTCGTAGCCCAGGAGCGCGGCCTCGAGCGCGCCGTCACCCTCCTTGAGGGGCTCGTAGAAGACCGTCTCCTCGGCGCGCTCGTGGGCGGTGAGCTCCTTGCTCAGCTTGTCCCACGTCTTGGACTGGTCGCCGCGCCCGCCGATGATCTTCTCGAACATGTCCTTGACCTCTTCGTGGTCCTTCTTGAGGCGTTCGTAGATGTCGGCTTTGCCGGGTCCTGTCTGCATGGCGACGGCGGGGATCTTGTCGAGCTTCTCCGCCTTCTCCGTCACGAGGGTGGAGGGCGCCTGCTTGCCGTTGACCTTCTCCATATAGCCGAACGAGAGCCAGTCGCCCGGCAGGTCCTGCAGCCGGACGAAGTCCTTGTCAAGCGGTCGCAGATCGACCTGTGACTCGAGCACCTGGTTCACGTACTCCTTGTTGGGTTCGAACACGATGAGCGACGGCACCACGTCGGAGCCGAGCACCTCGTGGATGTCCCTGCCCTCCATGGTCTGCAGCAGCTCGGCGCAGGCCTGGAAGTGGCCGATCTCGTCCTCACACAGCTGCTCCCAGATCTGCTTGAAGCGTTCGTCGGTCTCCGTCTGCGCGTTGCTGTAATAGAGGTACGCCTCGTTCAACTGCATCAGTGTCAGCTTCTCGAGCGCCGTCTCGGTCGGGTCGCCGCAGTCCTCGTACTGGCTCACGTGCTGCTGTTCGATCTCGGCGATCTCGGTGTAGAGCTTGCGGGCCATCGGGTTCTCGTGCATCTGCCCGTGGTCCTTGTAGAACAGCATCGTCTGCTGCTCGCCGTTCACGATGGTGTGGTAGTTGAGCTTGGTCTTGAGCTCAGCTGACTTCGCGTCGAACTGGCGCCGGATCTCGTCGAACGGGTGCCGGTGCTCCTCCGCAGTGGGCCGTCCCGGCTTGATCTCGGTGAGTCCCTGGGTGACCTCGTTCGGGTCCTTGCCCTCCATGAGCTCCATCAGACACCCGTAACGGAACAGGTGGTCGAAGTCCTCGAGCAACGCGAAGTCGAGCACCTGGCGGAAGTACTCGTCCGGCTCGTTCTGGGCCAGGTTGGCGGTGAGGTCCACGGCCACCTGCTCGTAGCCGATGGTGGTCTCGACGATCGTCGCGTTGCCCGGGTTGAGCCAGTTGACGAGCTGTTGGTGCTGCGAGTCGAGGCGGCGGACCAGAGCCAGCTTGCGCCTGCACTCCTCGTCCTGCGTCATGCGCGCTACGGCGTGGGAAAAGAGCGTGGCGCCGTTCTCGATGCCGTTCATCAGGATCACCCGGCAGCGCGTGTACGGGTGCGCCGTCAGCTTGTCGTACGGCTCCTGGACGAGCTCGTCCCAGCTCCGGATCTGCTCCTCCAGAGGCCGTCCTTCGAGGTCGAACGGTCTGAACTCCTGCATGGGTGCCTCCACATGGCCGGTCTGACCCCCCTCCCTTTCACCGTTGCCGCGTCGCACAGCGGTAGTCCGTCGACGGGCTCCTGCGGGTCGCGGCGACGTCCGTCTACAGGGCCTTAGAATTGCCGGACCGGATGCTTGCGCGGCGGCAGCGCGCGGCGCGAACGAGTGGAGGTCACATGAGCGAGGACGAGCGACGGCGGTCTCAGCGGACGGAGCTCTCGCCCGCCACGTTGGCGGTGCGGGCAGGCGAAGAGGCGGCGCGCGCTCACCGCGCGACTCAGGTGCCCGTCGTCTACAGCGCCGCCTTCGGCTACGAGGACGTGGACACCTGGGTGGACGCGGCGCTGGGGCGCCGCGAGGGGCACATCTACACGCGCAACACCAACCCCACCGTCGCCGCGTTCGAGGAGAAGGTGCGCATCCTCGAGGGCGCCGAGGCGGCCACCAGCTTCGCCACGGGCATGGCCGCCGTCAGCAACACCTTGTTCGGACTGTTGACGCCCGGCGACCGCGTGGTGAGTGTCAAGGACACGTACGGCGGCACCAACCAGATGTTCGTCGATTTCCTGCCCCATTGGGGGGTGGAGGTCGAGCTGTGCGACACCACGGACTTCGAGCAGATCGAGGCGGCCATCGCCAGGGGATGCCGCCTCGTCTACCTCGAGTCGCCCACCAATCCAACGCTCAAGATCATGGACATCACGCGCCTCTCGGCGGCTGCCCATGAGGTGGGCGCGGTCGTGGTGGCCGACAACACCTTCGCCACGCCGATCAACCAGCAGCCGCTGGCGCTGGGCACGGACCTGGTGCTGCACAGCGCGACCAAGTTCCTGGGCGGCCATGCGGATGCGCTCGGCGGCGTGCTGTGCGGTCCCGCCGAGCTCATCAGAAAGGTGTACCACTACCGCGAGATCACCGGCGCCTCGATGGATCCCATGGCCGCGTGGCTGCTGGTGCGCAGTCTGAAGACGCTGGCGCTAAGGGTGCAGCGGCAGAACGAGAACGCTCTGGCGATCGCGCGCTGGTTGGCGGGGCAGCCACAGGTGGATGCGGTCAACTACCCCGGGCTCGAGTCGCACCTGCACCACGACGTTGCCGCGCGTCAGATGCGCGGGTACGGCGGCATGCTGAGCTTCTCGCTGCGCGGCGGCTTCGCGGCCGTGAAGCGGGTGTTGCCACAGCTGCGGCTCGCCCATTTGGCCGCCAACCTCGGCGCGGTGGAGACGCTCGCCGGAGTGCCGGCCACCACCAGTCACGTGGAGTGCACCGCCGAGGAGCGGGCGGCGATGGGCATCCCGGAGGGACTGGTCAGATACTCGGTCGGGATCGAGGACGTCGCCGACCTCATCGCCGACCTCGAGCAGGCGTTCGCGGAGGCGTGACGCATCCGGACGGTCCCTCGGCGGGGAGCCCAGCGCACCCGCTCGGATGGGGGCGTAGGCTTTTGCGCAGCGACGGGGAATGTTTGACCGAGCGGTAAGGCGGACACGCGAGGAGGGACCGGCCGTGCGCGACGAGCAAAACGAGAACGGGGAGACCGGCGCTCCCAAGCCGGACGAGCAGACCGAGGTGACGCACGCCGCTCCGGCTGAGGCGGAGCCGGCCGCTGCCGCGGCTGCGGAGACGCAGAGCGCGACCGGGCCCGCCGAGGAGATCACGCAGGCGGCCGGGCGGGGCGATGAGACCACCGTCCTCGCCCCGCCCAACACGCGCAGGCGTCGTCTCCGCAGCCTGCTGATCGGGGTCCTCGTCGTCCTGACGTGCCTCTCCGTGGTCGTGGCCGGGCTCACCTTGTGGAGTCACTACACGGTCATGGACACCGAGGGCTACATGGAACTTGTCGGCCCTGTGGGCAAGGACCCGCAGGCGATCCAGAAGCTGAGCGAGTTCATCGGCGGTGAGGTGGTCTCGGTCACGGATCTTCAGCAGCGCGTCACGGACGCGCTCCCGGCGCGCGTGCAGCTTCTCGCCGGGCCGATCACCGCCTACGTCGAGGACTTCATCGTAGAAGGCGCGCGGAGGGTCTTGAGCTCGCCGCGCGCCTACGAGCTCTGGCTTGCGGTCAACCGTGTGGGTCACGAGAAGATCGTGGCGCTGCTGCGCGGCGACACGACCGCCGTCTACGTCCAGGGCAGCGACGTGAAGCTCAACCTCCTGCCGCTGATCAGTCAGGTATTGGTGTGGGTGGACGAGCGGCTGCCGGGCGGGCTGTCCGACAGGCTCAGCCCGCCGGTCATCGAGCCCGGCACCTCGCCGGAGGAGGGCATCAGTGAGGTCGCCGACTGGTCCGGCAGGCCGCTGCCGTCGGACTTCGGCCAGATCACCCTCCTGCAGTCCGACGCGCTCGGTCCGGCGCAGACGGCGGTCAAGTGGTTCGACCGGCTCACATGGGTCCTGCCGGTGGTGACGGCCGCGCTCGTCGCCGTCACCATCTGGCTCTCACGCCGTCGTGCGCGGACGGCCATCGCCCTGGGGGTCGGGGCGGCCGTGGCGTTCTTCATCACGCGCGTGATCGTCGCGCGCGCGTCCATGCATCTCACCGATCAGCTCCAGGAGGGTGAGGGCGCCCATATCGTTCGCGACGTCGTCGACGCGGCGCTCGGCCCGCTCACCGCGCTCACTGCCTGGATCTGCGTGATCGGCGTCCTGGTGGCGGTGACCGTCTGGCTGCTCGGCCGCAAGGACGTGCGCGAGGCGGCCGTGGCCGCCGGCAAGCGGGCGGTCGGGCAGGCCGCCGACCTCACCATGCCCGAATCCCCCGTGGCGTCGTGGGTCGCCGCCCACGTCGTCGGCGTGCGATGGGGCGTGCTCGTCGCAGGCCTCGTCGTGCTCGCGCTGGTCGCGTCCTCCTGGCTCGGCATCATCCTCACCATCGCGGTGGTCGTGCTTGCAGAAGGCGTGCTCAGCCTCATCGCCGGTCAGTGGCCGTTCGACGCGCCGGGCGATGACGAACGAACCATCGACTGATTCCAGCTGCAGCTCGCTCAGCTGCTGCTGCCTCAGGGGGCGGTTGAGGCCGGCACCGCCAGGGCGGCGCCCCTCCGCCACGCCGCCCGCTATACTGCCCACATGCCCGACCGCCTCGTCCTGTTCGACATCGACTGTACGCTCATCGACGCACACGGCGCCGGTGGAAGGGCCATCATGCGCGCCATCAAGGACGTGTACGGCGTGGAGGGCGAGCTGGGAGATTACTCGTTCCACGGCCGCACGGATCCGGGCATCATCAGCGATCTGGCCGTTCTGTGGGGAGCCGGAGAGCCTGACGCGGCCGCAGGCGAGTTCGCCGGCGAGACGCAGCCTCAGGTCGTGCACGAACTCGCCGAGGCGATGGGCACGCCGCCAGCGCTCGTTGAGCGACGCGTGCACGAGTGCATCGCGCGCTATCTCGAGCTGCTGCGCGATGAGATCACGCGAGTCGACGTGGAGACGCTGCCGGGAATCCGAGAGCTGGTCACCGCGTTGGCGGCAGACCGTCGGGCGCTGGTCGGCCTGCTCACCGGCAACGTGGCGGAGGGGGCCCGTCTCAAGCTCGAGCCGACGGGCCTGCTGTCGCTCTTCAAGGTCGGCGCCTACGGGTCGGATTCGGCGCTGCGCGCCGACCTTCCGGCGGTCGCCGTCGCCCGTGCCCAGGCGCTGCACGGCCGCCGGTTCGGCGGCAAGGACGTCGTGGTGATCGGCGATACGCCGGCCGACATCGAGTGCGGCGCCTCTCTCGGCGTGACCACAGTCGCCGTCGCGACCGGCCGCCACACGGTGCACGATCTGGCGGCTCACCAGCCGGATCACCTGTTCGCCGACTTCTCCGGCTGGCGACCCGCGTACGACGCGATCATGGGTGCGGAGCCGGCGGATGCCGGAGCTCCTGCGCGCTAGGACCAACGGGAGGCGGACAGCGGGGAGAGATCGATGGAGGGTGCCCCGCCTCCGGCCAGCTCGGCGACGACGCGACCGGTCACCGGCCCGAGCGACAGGCCGAGCATGCAGTGGCCGGCCGCGAGGATGACTCTCTCGCGGCCGCGGACTCGGCCTATGACGGGCAACCCGTCCGGTGTGACGGGTCGCGGGCCGCGCCACAGCCGGCGCACGGGTCCGTCCGCCGGGATGCCGACGGCTCGACGCCCGCCCTCCCGCAGGTGCGCGACCCTCCTCGGCCGGACGCGCATATCCCAACCCGACAGCTCCAGCGTGCTGCCCAGACGCAGGCTGTCGCCGAGCGGGGTGAGCACCACATGCGCGTCGCCGAGATACAGCGGCATCTCCGGGAAGTCATCCGGCCTGTCGACGTCGACGCTGTACCCTTTGGCGGGTTCGATGGGCAGTCGCAGGCCCAGATCGTGGGTGAGGAACGGCGTCCAGGCGCCTGCGGCCAGCACCACCTGGGCGGCGGTGAAGGCGCCTCGCGTGGTCAGGACGCGTACGCCGGTGCCCAGGGGCTCCAAAGAGAGCGCCTCCGTCCCAGGCCGGACCACGGCTCCGGCCTCAGTCGCCAGCTGCGCCGCCGCATCGGTGAAGCGTTTGGGGTCGAGGTGGCCGTCCTCCGGGAAGAAGAATGCGCCCGCGAGGTCGCAGCGCAGGGAGGGAAAGAGCTCACGGGCCGTTTCCACGGTGACCTCTGTCACGTTCGTGCCCTGCGAGCGTGCGAGCTCGACGTCGGCGCGAGCTGCATCCATGCTCGCCTCCGTCTCGAACACCTGCAGTTCGCCGTCGTGGTGGAAGTGCCAGCGCTCGCCGTCTGTCGCCGCCAGTTCGTCGTGGAGCCGTGCGCTGGCGACGTGCAGGGAGCGCAGGACGGGTGCGGCCGCCTGGGCGCGCGTGCGCGAGCAGGCGGCCCGGAACAACCAGAGCCAGCGCGCGAGGGCCACGCTCGGCCGGGGGGCGATGTAGAAGGGACTGCTGCTGTCCAGCATCCACTTGAGCCCCTGGCCGAGCACCCCCGGCGCGGCCAGGGGCGTCGCGTCGCTCGGCACGAGCAGTCCGCAGTTGGCGTAGGCGCCGGAGACCGGGGGGCAGACCTCCGCCTCCCGCTCCAGCAGGGTGGTCCGGGCGCCGCTGCGAGCCAGCTCGAGTGCGCAACACACGCCGACCGGACCGCCGCCGACCACGAGGACATCAGTCTGCTCCACCACGGTCTGCTCCTTCCCGCCGCCGCCCGCATCTCCGGGCTCGCCCTCAATGCTAACCGTTCCCTAACACGCCGTGGATAGCATCGGCGGGCGGTAGACTGTCCGGGGAGAGCCCTATGCCACGTGATCACATCCTCGTCGTCGACGACGAACGCGACATCCTCGAACTGGTGAAGTACAACCTCGAGAAGGAGGGGTATCGCGTGACCATCGTGGCCACGGGCGAGGACGCACTGAGCGCCGCGCGCATGAAGGTGCCGGACCTCGTCGTGCTCGATCTCATGCTCCCCGGCGTGGACGGGCTGGAGGTCTGCCGGCGGCTCAAGGCCGACGGCACGACGCACTCCATCCCCATCGTCATGCTGACGGCCAAGGGCACCGAGGCGGATGTGGTGGCCGGACTCGAGCTCGGGGCTTCCGACTACGTCACCAAGCCGTTCAGCCCGAGGGTGCTCGCGGCGCGCGTACGGGCCGTGCTGCGGCGCGGCGACGAGGTCACCGACGCCGAAGAGACCGTGCACGTCAAGGACCTCACGATCCACGCCGGCAGGCACCAGGTGCTGGTCGCGGACAAACCCGTCGAGCTCACCGCGACCGAGTTCCGGATCCTCCTGTACCTCGCCCGGCGTCCCGGTTGGGTGTTCACGAGGCAGCAGATCGTCGACGCGGCGCAGGGCGACGACGCCTTCGTCGGCGACAGGTTCGTGACCGATCGCTCCGTCGACGTGCACATCGTCTCGCTCCGCCGCAAGCTCGGCGCCTGCGGGTCCTACATCGAGACCGTCCGCGGTGTGGGGTATCGGCTGCAGGACCAGTGACCGTGCGCAGGCCCCGTCTGTTCTGGCGTCTCTACGCCACCTACCTTCTGATCGTGCTGCTGTGCACCGCTGCGGTCGGCTTCTACGCGGTGCGCTCGGTGCGCGACTTCTACATCGACCACACGGAGAGCGAACTGCGCGCGCGCGCGGCGCTCATCCGGGAGCAGATCCTGCCCGACATCACCGCGGACACGCCCGCCGAACTGGAGGAGCTGGTGCAGCGACTCGGCCGGTCGTCGGGGACGCGCATCACGGTCATCGCCGCGGACCGTCCGGGGGCGGTGCGCGGCGACGTGCTTGCTGAGTCCGACACCGATCCCACTCGCATGGAGAACCACGGCGACCGTCCCGAGTTCCTCGCGGCGCTGGGCGATCTCCCGAGCCACACCATCCGCTACAGCGACACCCTGCGGCAGGACATGATGTACGTGGCGGTGGCGGCCGAGGAGGGCGGTCGTGTGACGACGGTCATCCGCACCGCCGTGGCGCTCACCAGCGTCAACCAGGCGCTCACCACCCTGTACGGGAGTATCGCCGTCAGTGCGGTGGTGGTCGCCATCCTCGCCGCGGTCATCGGCCTCTCAGTCTCGCGGCGCATCAGCGGGCAGATGCGGGAGATCAAAGTCGGCGCGGAGCGGCTCGCCGCCGGGGACTTCACGCAGAAGCTGTACGTCCCTCGTGTGGAGGAGTTCGCATCCGTCGCCGAGAGCATCAACCATATGGCTGAGGAACTCGACGACAAGCTGCGCCGTCTCACGCACGAGCGCAACGAGCGCGAGGCGGTGCTGGCGAGCATGGTGGAGGGAGTGCTGGCCGTAGACACGGACGAGCGCGTGATCGCCGTCAACGCCGCCGCATCCCGCCTGCTCGACACCGATCCTGTGGCGGCGGAAGGCAGGGCCATCCAGGAGGTGGTCCGCAACCCGGATCTGCAGCATGTGGTCGCGCAGACGCTGGGCGGCCACCGTCCCGTGGAGGCCGACATCGTCGTGCGCGTCGGAGCCGAGGAGCGGAACCTGCAGGCCAACGGCACGCTGCTGCACGCGGACGACGACGGAGGCGCCGTCGGCGCCGTCGTCGTCCTGAACGACGTGACCCGGCTCAAGCGCCTGGAGGCCGTGCGGCGCGACTTCGTCGCCAACGTCTCGCACGAGCTCAAGACCCCCGTGACGTCCATCAAGGGGTTCGCTGAGACCCTCGAAGACGGCGCGCTGGAGGACGCCGCGACCGCCCACCGGTTCGTGCGGATCATCGCCGGTCAGGCGGACCGTCTCAACTCCATCATCGAGGATCTGCTGGCGCTCTCGACGCTCGAACAGTCGGGCGACAGCCCGCTGCTGCAACTCGAAGAGGCGGACCTGTGTGACGTGATCGCCGTGGCGCTCGAGGTCTGTGGCTCCAAGGCCGCAGCCAAGGACATCGTCCTCCACCAGACCTGCCCCGGCAGGCCGTTGGCGCGAGTGAGCCCACCGCTGCTCGAGCAGGCGGTCGTGAACCTTGTGGACAACGCGGTGAAGTTCAGTCCCGAGGGCAGCAGTGTGACGGTCGGTCTGGTCGAGCGGCCCGACGAGATCGTGCTCACGGTGTCGGACCAGGGCCAGGGGATCGCCCGGGAACACCTCGCCCGCCTCTTCGAGCGCTTCTACCGCGTCGACAAGGCGCGCAGCCGGGATCTCGGCGGAACGGGGCTCGGCCTGGCCATCGTCAAGCATGTCGCGCAGATCCACGGTGGACGTGTCTCGGTCGACAGTACGCCGGGCGACGGCAGCACCTTCCGCATCCACCTGCCGCGCGCCTGACTCAGGCTGCGGTTCCCGCTTCTTCGGACGTCTCGCCGGCGTCTGACCTCGCGCTAACTCTCCGCTAACACGGGCCGGGTAGCTTCCCGTCTCGGTGGCGCCGGACGGCGCCCGCAGGGGATCGATGCGCACGGCGCGACGCGAAAGCGAGGTCAAGGAATGAAGAAGTCCGCAGGCCCAGGGAGACTGCCGCTGCTGGCGGCGGTCGTGGCGGCGCTCATGGCGCTCGCGCTCGGCGCCGCAGCGTGCGGTGACGACGTGACCCCGGCGGACGCCGGCGGAGGCGACGCCGGTACCATCGTGGGAGCCGGCGCCAGCTTCCCGTACCCGCTGTACTCGACGTGGGGCCAGGAGTACGCGGCGACGGGTGGAGCCAAGCTGAACTACCAGTCGATCGGGTCGGGCGGCGGCATCTCGGCCGTCAAGGCCGGCACCGTGGACTTCGGCGCGTCAGATGCTCCCCTAGAGCAGGCGGAACTGGACGCGGACGGTCTCGCGCAGTTCCCGCTGTGCGTCGGCGGCGTGGTCCCTGTGGTCAATCTCGAGGGCGTCGGTGACGGCGAGCTCAGACTGACGGCCGAGGTGCTGGCGAAGATCTTCAACGGCGACATCACCACCTGGAACGACCAGGCGATCGCCATCGAGAACGACGGTGTCGCCTTGCCGGACAGCAGGATCAACGTGGTGCACCGCTCCGACAGCTCCGGCACTACCTGGATCTTCACCAACTACCTGGCCGCCGCGGCGCCGGATGTGTGGACGGCCGGCGCCGACAAGGAAGTCCCGTGGCCCACCGGCGTCGGCGGCAAGGGCAATGAGGGCGTCGCTGCCAGCGTGCAGCAGCTGGCCGGCTCCATCGGCTACGTGGAGTACGCCTACGCCAAGCAGGCGCAGATGACGGCGGTGCAGGTGCAGAACAGGCAAGGCGCCTTCGTCGAGCCGAGTCTGGAGTCCTTTGAGTCCGCCGCCGCGCAGGCCGACTGGGAGGGCAGCCTGCCCAGCATGCACCTCATCCTCGTCGACCAGCCGGGTGAGGAAACGTGGCCCATCGCCGGCGCCTCGTTCATCCTGCTGCACAAGGACCAGGCAGACGCCGGCCGGGCGGACGCGATCCTGTCGTTCTTCGACTGGTGCTACTCCAGTGGATCGGAGACGGCCAAGCGTCTCGACTACATCCCGATACCCGAGAACGTCTCCTCGCTCGTCCGGGGCGAGGTCTGGAACACCGTGACGGTCGACGGGAACCCCGTCTGGCAGTGACAGCGCAGACACGAACGCTGTAGATCCGAACCGACTACTCCGGGGGCAGGAACCGTGAGTACGCAGAGTGAGTATCTGGCCAGTCCGAGAGGACCGCGCGGCGCCGCCAAGGCGGCGCCGCGCGGCAGCCTCCGGATCGGCGACCCCCTCTTCAGGGGGGTCTCGACCGCCTGCGGGCTGCTCGTCGCCGTTGCGATGTTCGGCCTCGCCGGCGTGCTCGTCTACAACTCGTGGCCGGCGATCACCGGCCTGGGGACCGAGGTCCTCACCACCGTGGAGTGGGCGCCGGTGCAGGGCAAATACGGCGCCCTCGCCGCACTCGCCGGCACGGCGCTCTCGACCATCGTCGCGATGGTCATAGCCGTCCCGCTTGCGCTCGTGATCGCCCTGCTGCTCGTCGAGCTCGTCCATCCGGCGATCGGCCGTGTGGTGGGTACGGCGATCGAGATGCTGGCCGCCATCCCGAGCATCATCTTCGGTATGGTCGGCCTTTTCGTGATCGTGCCGTTCATGCAGACAACGGTCGTGCCGTGGCTCCTCGAGACGCCGCTCGGCGGCCTCCCGCTGATCAAGCCCGGACCCTCGTTCGCCGGCGGCGGGCTCAGCGTCCTCACCGCCGGCGTCGTGCTTGCCTTCATGGTGCTGCCGTTCATCACGGCCGTCTCGCGCGACGTGCTGCGCATGGTGCCGCAGGTCACCAAGGAGGCCGGCTACGGCATGGGGTCCACCACCTGGGAGGTGCTGCGCAGGATCAGTCTGCGCTACGCCAACAGCGGCATCGTCGGAGCGGTCTTCATCGGCCTCGGCCGCGCTCTGGGCGAGACGATGGCCGTGGCCTTCATCATCGGCAGCGTCTACAACGTCATGCCACGCTCGCTCCTCGACCCGGGTGTGACGATCGCCTCTCTCATCGCCAACACCTTCAACGAGGCGACGGACAAGATCCAGGTGGCGGCGCTCATCGAGCTGGGACTCATCCTGTTCCTGATCACGCTCATCTTCCAGTTCCTCGCGCAGGTCTGGCTGCGTCGCGTGCGGCGGACCACGGGGGGCCGGGCATGAGCAGTGCCGCAAGCTCCCGTAGTCTCTCCACACTGCGTCACCGCTCGGTGAGGCGGCGCAAGATGGTGGACCTTGTGGTGAAGGTCCTGTCCTGGATCGCCGCCTGGGCGGGTATCGCGGTGATGGCGTTCGTGGTCTACGAGGTCGTCCGCCGCGGCATCGGCGCGATCAGCTGGGAGTTCTTCACCAAGAGCACGCCGCTCGATCCGACGGCGACCGATGGAGGGCTTGCCAACGCCATCGTCGGCACGCTGGTCATCACCGGCGTTGCGGCGCTCATCGCGATCCCCGCCGGTTTCTTCGGGGGCATCTACCTCGCCGAGTTCGGGCGCAACGGACGGGTCGCGACCTCGGTGCGCATGATCGCCAACGTGGTGATGGGCGTGCCGTCGGTGATCGTCGGCGTCTTCGCGTTCGCGATCATCGTGAAGCCGCTGGGCCACTACTCCGGCTTCGCCGGGTCGGTGGCCCTGGCGTTCATCATGCTGCCGGTCATGGCGCGCACGACGGAGGACATCCTGAACCTGGTGCCCAACGAGCTGCGCGAGTCAGGTCTGGCCATGGGAGCGCCGCGGTGGAAGGTCACCCTCGGCGTCGTCACGCGGGCCGCGCGCAGCGGCCTCATCACCGGGGCGACACTGGCCATCGTCCGCGTGGCCGGGGAGACGGCACCGCTGCTGTTCACCGCCCTCAGCAGTCCGTACTGGATGACGGGGCTGTTCGGGCCCGGCGGCTTCTTCGGAGGGCCGGTCTCCAATCTGACCAAGACCATGTGGGACCTCTCCGGGACTCCGTACCCCGCCTGGCAGAGCCTGGCGTGGGGCGGAGCGCTCGTGATCATCGCGGCCGTGCTGGGGATGAACATCCTCGTGCGGCTGCTCTTCCAGCGAGGTAAGGAATGGTAGGGACAGTCGTGTCAGACCAGGGAAGCATGCAACCGCCGCACGGCCTCCGGCAGCAGGAGGCGATCCTGGACACAAGCACCCGGACGCCCGCCGTCACGCCTCCGCGGCTCGAGGTCGCGGAGGACCGCCGCGGGACCGAGGAGGACTTCGAGGCGCTCGAGAGCCAGATCTCGGTGCGTCATCTCGACTTCTTCTACGGCAAGGAACAGGCGCTCTTCGACAACGAGATCGAGATCAAGAAGAACCGTGTGACCGCGATCATCGGCCCATCAGGATGCGGCAAGTCGACGCACATCCGCACCTACAACCGCATCTTCAACCTCTACCGCGACCAGCGGGCGACGGGCGAGATCGTGATGGACGGCGTGAACATCCTCTCGCCGCAGACCGACCTGCTCGACCTCCGGCGCAGGGTCGGCATGATCTTTCAGAAGCCCAGCCCCTTCCCCATGACGGTGTTCGACAACGTGGCCTACGGACTGCGCCAGCACTACCGCATCGGCAAGAGCGAGCTCTCGGACCGTGTGGAGGTCGCGCTCAAGCGGTCCGCCATCTGGGACGAAGTGAAGCACAAGCTGGGCGAGCCCGGCAACGCGCTGAGCGGCGGCCAGCAACAGCGGCTGTGCATCGCGCGAGCCATTGCGGCGGAACCGGAGGTGCTCCTCATGGACGAGCCGTGCTCCGCCATCGACCCCGTGGCCACGGGCAAGATCGAGGAGCTCATCCTCGAGCTCAAGGCCACCTACACGATCGTGCTCGTCACGCACAACATGCAGCAGGCGGCGCGTGTGAGCGATCACACCGCCTTCTTCTTCCAGGGCCACATCGTCGAGTTCGGAGCCACGACCCAGATCTTCTCCAACCCTGCGCAGAAGCAGACCGAGGAGTACATCACCGGTCGGTTCGGCTGATCCGAGGTCGGCATGAAGCACCTGCAACGAGAGACAGACAGACTCAAGCGCAAGGTCCTCGCGCTCGGGGCCCTCGTCGAGGACAATCTCCGGCTCGCCTTCCAGGCGATCGAGTTGCGCGACGCCGCCAAGGCACGCAAGGTGATCGAGACCGACGTCCTCATCGACCAGGACGAGGTCGAGATCGAGGAGGAGTGCCTCAAGATCCTCGCGCTGTACCAGCCGGTGGCCGGCGACCTGCGATTCGTAGCCGCGGTCATCAAGATCAACAGTGAGCTGGAGCGCATCGGCGACCTCGCCGAGAACATCGCCAAGCGGGCTCTCCAGCTCCTCGACGAGCCTGCGGTCACGCCGCCGCACACGGTGTCGGTGATGGCCGACCGCACCGGCACCATCCTCGAGCGGGCGCTCGACGCGCTCGTACGTCAGGACGCGGTCACGGCCCGAGAGGTTCTGGTCGCCGACGTGGAGATCGACGACCTGTACAAGCAGCTGCTCGACGAGCTCAAGACTCTGCTTCGCGACAAGGAGCAGCTCGACGAGCGCCTGGAGGCGGTCGTGCTCCTCTTCAGCGTCGCGCGCTACCTGGAGCGCCTGGCCGACCACGCCACGAACATCGCCGAGGACGTGTTGTACATGGTGGAGGGCGAGATCCAGCGGCACCTGGAATCGGTGGCGCCCGGCACGGCGGAGGAGTTGCTCGGCATGCGCGACCTCGGGCTTGGAGACCAGCCGCACTGACCGGTTGACGACCTCCCCCTCGCCTTCCCGGACCCGGTCCTGCCCCGGTCCGTGGGAGGCGCACAAGGCGGCCCGGGCCTTCCCTACCAGGCCCGGGCCGCCGCCGGTGCGCTCACTTCACCTTGATCGTGGTGACCGGCGACTTGGCCTTGCCGCTCGAGAAGTAGTACTTGGTCGTCTGCTTCGGGCTCACCGACTCCGTGTACAGCGAGTAGCGAGCCGTGTGGCCGCCGGGAAGCTTCTCGGCCTTTCGCACCGTCGTGACCTTGCGGCTGCGCCAGCGTCCGTCGTAGTGGAAGTGCATCTTCACTGTCGCGCCGTTGGCGAGAGCCGGGTAGAGGCGACCCTTGAGGACGATGCGCGAGCCCAGCTTGATGCTCGCGCCGTCGCGGGCGGCGGGGCTGATGCCCATGCTGGTAAAGATCGCCCAGGCGCTGTTCAGCCCGAGCTTGACTCGAAGAGAGCCGCCGTCGAGGTACTTGGTGCCCCGGCTGCCGATGACCGCCGCCTTCACGATCCGCGGTGAGGCTCCGCGCTTGACGGTGTAGACGGCGCGCAGGGAGCCGCTGGCTCCCAGGCGGCCGCCGATCTGCGCCGGCGTGCGGCGCAACGGCCCCCAGTCGTGCAGGGTGCCGTAGTAGTCATAGGGGTCTTCCACGCCCTTGAGGTAGGCATACGAGCCGCCCCACACGTTCTGCACACTCTCCGTGTGCCCGCCGGAACAGGAGAAGTACGTCGCGACGATGGGCTTGCTCTTGTAGGTGGGGCAGACACCGGCGGTCTCGCGCACCGCGGCATCGGTACGCGAGTCCTCGATACCGACACCCACATACGCCTGGTCGCGCACGTCGCAGTACACGTCCCAGGACTTGGACGGCTGCTTGCTGCCGAGCGCGAAGGCGCGTGCCGCACACGCCTGCGCCTTGAGCGCCTCGCGCGGCCAGCTCGGCGAGACCTCGTGCGGCACGACTCCGCGGAGATAGCTCTCCAGCGGGACGTGGTTGATCATCATGAGCCCGCCCTTGTACACGACCTTGACGGTGCCGCGGTAGGCGCCGTTGTCGCCGAGGTCGGTCTTGGTGATGAGGCGCAGGGCGCCCTTGGTCGGCTTGAAGTGCGGCGCCGCGGTGAACGTCTTGCGCAGCGAGCCCGCGACGACGCGATAGCCGCTGTTCGTGTGGGTAGTGGTCGCCGTCGTGCCGCCGGGGATGGTCCACGTGGCCCCGCTGCCCTTGACGGTGTAGGCGTTGGGGCAGCTCAGCTTGATGGCGCTCTGGCCGCTGCGGAGGTTCACCCGGATGACCGAGTTGTCCACGTTGGAGAGGGAGATCCCCGTGTAGTAGTGCTTGAGGATGTCCTTGTAGTCCCATCCGTGCTTGGCGTAGCCGTAGGCGCCCCACTGGGACATGCCGACTCCGTGGCCCCAGCCGTGGCCCGTGATGGTGAAGGCGTACTGCGACGACAGCGCTGCTGCCGGGACGGCCGCGACGAGCAGCGCCAGGAGCACGAGGGCGGCGGCGAGTGCCAGCCTGCGCGGTGAGGCGGCTTGCCTGGGGATGCGGACACGAGGCGCGGGGGATGTGAGGTGGGAGGTCTTCATGGGCTCCTGAGGCACGGACGCCTCCTCGTTCGAGGATACCGTGCGCCCCGCACGCGGGGCAAACGGCTTACCGTGGTCGTGACTGCTTCTGGCATCGGTCTCGTTCTCCTCTTCTTGAGACGCACGGGGCCCCCCGCGTCCTAGCGGAAGCCCAAACGTGGGCTTCCGCAGGGCCTCGGGGGGCGCCGCCGTCAGTGATGTGGTACCTTCTACCGTCATCACAGGGGAAAGGCGGGACCGGCGGCGAACGCGTAGTCGGCTCCGCGGGCAGGGTCCGGTCGCTCAAGCCACCGGTCCACACGCCGATAGCAGTACTCGAGATGAGCACACGCATCCTCTTCCACACCCTCACCCTCACGGCCCTGGCGCTGATGGTCTGCGTCGCCTTCGCCGTACCGGCTCACGCCAAGTCGTACACCGACGTGAAGAAGGGCCACTGGGCCTACAAGTCCATTTCGTCGGTGACCAACCGGACCGCCAAGGGCTATCGTCTGCTGGACGACTTCAAGACGCTGTTCCGGCCGGAGCGCGCGATCACGCGGCAGCACCTCGCGCGCTCAATCGTCCTCGCTTCGGGTCACTACGGAGAGAAGATCACGCCGGTCGAGATCAAGGACGTCCCCAAGGGCCACCGCTACCACACGGTGATCCAGCTGGCGGTGCATCACGGCTACATGTCGCTGGATCGAGACGGGAACTTCAGGCCGACGGGCAAGGTCACCGCGGCCACGGCCGAGGCGGTGATGGTCCGCTGGCTCAAGGAGCGGTACTCCTCCTACGGCTGGTCCCTGCTCAGCACCCTGGTCCCCTCCCGCTGGAAGCCCAACCCCGGGTGGCTGACCAAGGCGCCGTCCTACCTGCCGTCGATCGTCGCCTCGCGGCACCTCGAGCTGCGCTTCAACCATCCCAGCGGAGCCGACGGTCACGAGACGCTGCCGAAGGAGCCGATCGACCGGGCCGAGGTCGCCTACATGTTCGACAGGGCCTTCAAGGTGTCGAGCGGCTGGCAGCTCTACGGTCTCGCCGACTTCAAGGACGTCAGCTTCCCCGCCTTGAGCGATCGCCAGAAGCAGATCGTGCGATACTCGCTCAAGTACATCGGCTACCCCTACGTCTGGGCCGGCGAGTATCCCACGCCCGATTCCCCTTATGGCTACCAGAAGTCGGGGGGATTCGACTGCTCGGGGTTCGTCTTCTACGTGATGAAGATGCACTTCAAGTATCCCATCACGGTGAACGAGCGCGGAGCCCACGACATGGCCGCCCGCGCCAAGCCCCGCATCAAGCGAGGCCGACTCAAGTGCGGCGACCTCATCTTCTTCGGTCCCAAGGGTCCCAACTCCAGCGTGGGGTCCATCTACCACGCCGGGCTCTACCTGGGCCGCGGCTGGTTCATCCATTCGACCGGCTCGAGCGACGGCGTACAGCTCGCCTCGCTCAACCACTCCAGCTACTACAAGGCCAACTTCGCCTGGGGAAGGCGGGTGCTCACCAAGGCGGAACTCGCGCTTCCGACCCCCACGCCGTCGCCTTCCGTGTCCTCCGCCGCCGCGGCCGCGCCGGCGGGGGCGGAGACGCCGGTCCCGCAGCCTTCCGCGGCGTCTCCCGCGGCAGCGCCGGCGACGGCATCACCGTCGCCGCTGCAGCCCTGACCTCCGTCCCCGCCCGCGAACGGCGCGGCATGGACGGACGCGGACAACGGCGAGCGCGGCGTCCCGCGCGTCCTGCGGCTACACTGCGCCCATGCGACCGCACATGACCCGACGGCTCGGTCGACTCGCGTTGTCCGCCCTGTTCGCCCTTCTCGCCGTGGCGCCGCCGGCGCTCGTCAGCGGACCGGCGCTCGCGAGCGCACCCGTCGAGCTGAGTGCGAAGGCGAGTCCGGCGGCCGTGGTCTATCCGGAGAAGGCCGTCGTCACCGGCGTCATCTCCATCCCCGGCGCCACAGTGACGCTGCTCGCCCGGCCGGTCTCTGGCTGGGAG
>DAIQNY010000027.1:0-21191 GCA_036788155.1 Actinomycetota bacterium
ACGAGGCCAGCCGCAAGATGGCGCTGGTCGTGTCCGCCCGCGGCCGCGCGGCGGCCTCCTCCTCCGTGAGCGGCGCCGGCGCCGGCACGCGCCCGACGGCCAGGTAGATGATCGATCCCGGGATGGCGAAGAGGATCACGAGGACCGCCCACACCCACTTGCGCCCGCCCAGCACGGCGGGTCGCCGGAAGATGTCGACGAGGCTGAAGGCGGCGAGCAGGACCTGGGCGAACCCGAGCGCGATGAGCGCGATGAGCGCTCCCGTCGGCAACCCCATGTCGTTCACGATGTCACCTCACTGATCTCTTCGCCCGCGGCCGATCCTGGGGCATCATATCGCCCGTGCTATCCTCTCGGCACCATGGCTTCACCCGAACCCCTGCAGCCTGCCTACCTCATCGTCGGCAGCGACCGTCCCAAGGTCCGCTACGCCGTCCAGCGCCTGCGCCGGCGGGTGATCAGGGACAGCGGCAGCGACCTCAACGTGCTGGCGTTCGAGGTGGACTCCGCACGCACGACGGAGTCGCTCCAGGAGGTCCTGGACGCGACGGCGGCGCCCAGTCTTGCGCTCGGCATGCGCCTCATCCTCGTCCTCCGCGCCGACCGGTTCCGGGTGGCGCAGCGCAAGCAGCTGGTCGCGTACCTGGACGATCCCATGCCGGACACGTGCATCGCGTTCGAGGCGGAGAAGATGGGCAAGGACGACGCCCTCTCCAAGGCGGTCGCCAAGTCAGGCAGCGTGCTCCGCTTCGACCTGCCCAAGAAGTGGGAGATGGCGAAGTGGGTCGTCGGGCGCGCCAGGGAGCACAAGGTGCACATGAGCAGGCATGTCGCCGAGCACCTGCTGGCGCGGTGCGGGTCAGACCCCGGCCGGTCGGAGCGGATCGAGCGGGAGCTGGAGAAGCTCATCGTGTACTGCCGAGGCGAGGAACCCACAGAAGCCGACGTGGACGCGGTCTGCACTCCCGACGACGACACGGCGATCTTCGACCTGATGGACGCTGTTGGGCACCGCGACCGTGGGCGCAGCTTCGCGCTGCTGGAGGCGCTGTACGCCTCGGGCAACCCGCGGAACGACGCCAACGGCGTGCTCTACAGTCTCAAACGACACGTCGAGCAGCTGGACGCGGCGTCGCAGCTGCCGCACGCCGATCAGTCCACGGCCGCCAAACAGCTCGGCGTACACCCGTTCACGGCGAAGAAGCTGCTCGCGCAGCGCGAGCACTTCGACCGGCGGCGGATCGGCCGCGCCTACCGGGCGCTCGCCGAGGCCGAGGCCGGCTTGCGCGGACGGGCGCCGGTGACGCTCGACTCCGTCGGCGGCGTCAACGACGCCGACCGGCTGGTGGTGGAGTTGGCGCTGGCGCGCATGCTGGCCTGAGCCCGTCGTCGCGGCGGATCGGTCGGGGCGGGGAAGAGGCGGCGCACTGACGGCCGGCTTGGGTACCGCAGGCGCATCGGGCTGAAGCACGGCCGCGGCCCCGGTCCCGGAGCGAGGACGACGAAGCGGGCGGGCCGCCTTTCCGGCGGCCCGCCCGCTTCGTCGTCAGTCTGTACAGCCGCTACGCGGAGAGACGCGCCAGGGTGTGCGCGACGCGACTCTTCTTGTGGGCGGCGTTGTTCTTGTGCAGAACGCCCTTCGCGGCAGCCTTGTCGATGCGCGAGGTGAGGAACGTCGCCGTCTTCACGGCCTCGTCGGCCTGACCCTCGGCGACCTGCGCCTCGAGCTGCTTGAACAGCGTCTTGAGGCTCGACTTGACATGCCGGTTGCGCAGCCGCTGCCTGGCGGCGAGGCGGATGCGCTTCTTCTGCTGCTTGATATTGGCCACGTGGTTCCTTCGCTCAGGTAATTCGTGACGATTTCCAGGTGCAGTGGGGCTGCGTCCGGACGCGCGATGCTATCACGGCCGCGCGTCGTCGGGCAAACGAGCCGTTGCATCGGGACGGCGCGCCGCGTCCAGCGCCGGATGGGAGCAGGGATGCGACGTCGACGCCGCCCTTCAGACGTACAATCAGAGCCCGCCGAGGGAGGCCGGAGAGAGGAGGCTCGACCTGGACGCGCAGCAGACCCTGATCGGGGCCGGCGTGATCGTCGCCGTCGTGGCGGCCGAGTACGTCTGTGCGGTGTGGGCTGCCCGCGTCGGGCGGCGGGCCGGCAGCGACGATCCCGTGTGGCGGCTGCTGGGGCTGTTCTTCTCGCTGATCGGCGTGCTGGCCGCGTACGGGTTCGCCTGGTCGCGGCGCCGCGGGTGGGACGGCAGGGTGGGCGCCGTGCTCGCCTTCCTCGTGGGCTGGGCCGTGTTCCTCGGCGGTGTGTACGCGTTCCTGATCCGCGAGTGAGCGGGGAGGCCCCGCCGAAGACGGCGTCGCGGCGGGTCGCGACCTTCTGGCTCCCGCGCGTGCGGGGTGGTACGGTCGGTGGGATGAAGGGGTCCCTTCGCATTCTCCTCGCGCTGCTCCTCGTCGCGTCCGTGGCGGCCGTGGCGTCCGGCTGCGCGTCCGAGGGGGCCGCCGAGGCCTCCGGCGGGAGCAGCGCCGCGGGGAGCGCCGCCGGCGGGAGTGAGGCCGAGGCGACGGGCGTGGAGTCGCCCGTCGCCGAGTCGCCCATCGACCTCACGTCGCCGGGCGCGAGCGCATCGCCAAGCCCATCGGCGCCGTCCGAGGTCGCCTCCTGGTCGGACCGCCGTCTCGCGGCCCAACTCGTGGTCTGCAGCGTCCCGGCCACCAATCCGCTTGCCGGCAAGAAGTACTCCCGTATGGGCATCGGCGGGATCGTCATCCTCGGCGGCGGGGCGCGGAGCACCATCGGCAGGGACCTCGCGACGGTGCTCAAGGCTGCGCCCCGCGGCGTGAGACCCTTCATCGCCAGCGACGAGGAGGGCGGGCAGGTGCAGCGGCTGCGGGACGTGATCTACCCCCTGCCGTCGGCCCGCGTCCAGGGGTCCTGGAGCACGTCGAAGACCAGGGCCGCCGCCAGGGACTATGGCGCCCGGCTTCGCAAGCTGAACGTCTCCGCGGTGTTCGGACCTGTCGCCGACCTCGACATCGCGGGCCGGTACATGAGTTCTCTCGACCGGTGCTTCTCGCGCCGGCCCGACGCGGTAGGCCGCCACGTGGTCGCCTGGGTACGCGGCCTGCGCGCTGCGCGCGTGCTCGCGACGGTCAAGCACTGGCCGGGCCACGGCTGGGCGACGGACACGCACAGCGGAGCGGCGCGTGTCCCCTCGCTCTCGGTCCTGCGCCGCGAGGACATGGTGCCGTTCGAGCAGGCCTTCGCCGCCGACGTGCCGCTGGTCATGGTCGGGCACCTGCGGTCCAAGGGACTGACGGGGGACGAGACGCCCGCGAGCCTCTCGCGTCAGGCGCTCACGTTCCTGCGGTCGCGAGCGGGTGACGAGACCGTGATCATCACGGACTCGCTGTCCATGGCCGCAACGACCAAGGCCGTAGGTCTGAAGCTACCGGCCGCGTCCGTGCGCTCGCTCAAGGCCGGGGCCGACCTCGCGCTGTTCGCCTCCGGCGATCCGCGGCCGGTCGTCGACGCCGTGGCGACGGCGATCAAGACCGGGCGTCTCCCGCGGGCGGAGGCGGAGGCGAAGGTGCTCCGCGTCCTCGCGCTGAAGCGCAGGGCAGGGCTGGCGCCGGTCTACCAGCCGTAGCGACGGCGCGCTCACGGCGTGCGTGGGGTGCCGATACGACGACGCGGTGCGCGGCGGCGACCCGTACCGGCGTACGGGCGGCCCGGCCGGGAGGCGAGGCCGCCCTCTGGTAGACTCACGCCGCCCGTGGCGCCCGAGCCCGGCGCGGCTCCGTCGGCCGGGCCCACCTCTCGGCCTCCTGTGCCCGCCGGGCAGTGAAACGCGGCCGGCGGTCGAATCAAAGGACTCATGAGCGAACACACGCGCAAGCTCGCCCTCGCGGCGGTGATCGTCGCCTCCGCGACCGCCATCTCGCGCCTGACCGGGCTCGGCCGCGAGGTCATCACGGCCGCGGTCTACGGGGTCGACCCCGACTACAACACCTTCGTCTCGGTGTCGGTGATCCCGCAGCTGGTGCAGCAGCTCTTCGCAGACGCAGCGATCAGCGCCGCGTTCGTCCCCGTGTTCACGGCGCTGCTCACCAAGGGGGAGAGGGAGCGGGCGTACAAGCTCGCCGCCAACCTGCTCGGCCTGATCGTCGTGATCGTCGGCCTCGCGGTCGTGACGCTCACGCTCGCGGCGCGCCCGCTGACGCAGTGGATGTACCCCGAGCTCACGCAGACGCCCGCCGGCGCGGATTTGGCCTCGGACCTCCTCCGCATCCTCGTCCCCACCATCCTGTTCCTCTCGCTGGCCGGCGCGATCAGCGGCGTCCTCTACTCGCTCGAGAGGTTCACCATGCCGGCGGTGGTCTCCATCGTCTGGAACCTGACGATCATCGCCGCGATCCTCGTGCTGCAGGAGTCCATCGGTGTGGACGCCATCGCCTGGGGCATGCTGGTCGGCACCGTGCTCGAGGTGGTGATGCTGGCCGGGGCGGCGCGCTACCGGGGACGCTGGCTCTGGCCCCGGTTCGGCCTCGCCGACCCGCTGCTGCGGCGGGTGCTGCTGCTCATGGTGCCGATCACCATCACGCTGGGCATCCTCAACTTCAACTCTCTCATCGCCACCTGGTTCGCGCAGTTCGTGAGCGACAAGGCGGCGGCGGAGATCGGCTACGCCTTCCGGTTGTACCAGCTGCCGCAGGGGATCTTCGCGGTGACCATCGGCACGGTGCTGTTCCCTAGTCTCTCGCGCTTCGCGGCGCAGCGGGACGAGGGGCGGTTCCGGGACACGGTCTCACTGGGCGTGCGGCAGATGGTGTTCGTCTCGCTCCCCTTCGTGGCCTGGTTCGCGGTGATGCCGGAGGCGTTCGTGGAGCTCGTGTATCAGCGCGGCAACTTCGACGCCGCGGCTACCGTGGAAGTCGCCGGGGCGCTCGCCTTCTTCTCCGTGGGGCTCGTCTTCGCCAACGCCAACATCATGCTGAACCGCTCGTTCCAGAGTATGCAGAAGCCGTGGCTCCCGATGTACGTGGCCGTCGGCAACCTCGTCGTGAACTTCGTGCTGTGCTGGCTGCTCTACGAGCCTCTGGGGGTGCGCGGACTCACGCTCAGCATGGCGGCGGTCTCGGCAGTCAACTTCTTCGCCCTGTTCGTCCTGCTCAGGCGTGACGTGGGGCGGGTGGACGGGCGCCGCATGGCGGGAGCGGCCGGCGGCGCCCTGCTCTGCGCCGTGGTGCTGTCGGCAGCGTCCTACGGCATGTGGCGGGCGCTGGAGGATCTGGCCGCCCGCGGCTTCTGGGGACTGCTTGCCGCGGTGGTGGCGGCGGTCGCCGCCGGCGCCGCCGCCTACCTGCTCCTCGCGAAAGTGCTCAGGCTCGAGGAGCTGAGCGTCGTGCGGCAGGTGTTCCGGCGGCGCGGCCGTGGGCGGCGCGGAGGCGGGGGCGGGGAGGCTTCGCAGCCGCCCCCGGACACGCCCCCAGACAAGCACCCGGCCTCCAGATGATCACCGCCGTTCGGCGGATCGCACATCGAGTGAGGTTCCGGGCACCCCTACGCGCCCGGCCGCAGGCCGTCCGGGTCTCGCACGGGTGAGGTCCGGTAGCGGAGAAGGACGAAGCCGGAGGCGAAGCGGCGCTCCTCGCTGAGCTCGAGGCGCAGCTTCAGGCGGTGAGGCAGCCAGGCCTTGCCACCGCCCACGACCACCGGCGCGACGAACAGCCGCAGTTCGTCGACGAGCCCGGCGCGCAGCGCCTCGGCGGCGAGCTCGGGGCCGCCGATCGCGAGGTGTGTCTCGGCTGTCTCCTTGAGGCGGCGGACCGCGTCCGGGTCGAAGGCGCGCCAGACGAGTCCGCCGCGTCCGCACCGCCGGCAGCGTCGTCGAGTAGACGACCTTGTCGGCGGCGCGCCACAGCTCGCCGTACTCGCGGACGTACGAGGGCTGGGAGGCGACCGCGTCCGGGTCCTCCCAGACGGTCATCACCTCGTACAGGCGGCGCCCGTACAGGTGTGTCCGCGCCGGCCCTTCGAGGCCGTTGACGAACCGGTGGACCTCCTCGTCCGGCTGCGCCCAGGAGAAGTCGCCGTGCTCGTCGGCCACGTAGCCGTCGAGCGACGCCAGCATGGTGTAGACGAGATCTCCCATACGGTGAGCCTCCCCGGCCGCCAGCCTGTACAATCAGCGGTCGTGAGTTCGCTCGACCACATCCGCAACTTCAGCATCATCGCGCACATCGACCACGGCAAGTCGACCCTGGCCGACCGCATCCTCGAACGTACGGGGACGGTCGCCGCGCGCGACATGAAGGAGCAGCTCCTCGACAAGATGGAGCTGGAGCGCGAGCGCGGCATCACCATCAAGAGCCAGGCCGTCCGTATCAGCTACACGGCAACGGACGGCCAGACCTACCAGCTCAACCTCATCGACACGCCCGGCCACGTCGACTTCACCTACGAGGTCTCGCGCAGCCTCGCCGCCTGCGAGGGCGCCGTGCTGCTGGTCGACGCCACGCAGGGCGTGGAGGCCCAGACGGTGGCCAACGCCTACCTCGCCATCGACAACGATCTCGAGATCATCCCCGTGCTCAACAAGATCGACCTGCCGGCGAGCAACGTGCCGGAGGCCGAGTTGGAGCTGCACGAGCTCACCGGCGCCACGCACGACGAGATCCTCGCGGTCTCGGCCAAGACCGGCGAGGGCGTGGACGAGGTGCTGGAGGCCGTGGTGACGAGGACGCCGCCGCCCGTGGGCGACCCGGCGGCGTCCCCCCGCGCGCTCATCTTCGACAGCGAGTACGACCAGTACCGGGGCGTGATCGCCTACGTGCGCGTCGTCGACGGCCACTTCAGCCGGCGCCAGCTCGTCCGGCTGATGAGCACCGGTCAGGACGCCGAGATCGAGGAGCTCAGCTTCTTCCACCCGTCCATGACGCCTGTCGACCGCCTGGAGACCGGTGAAGTCGGCTACATCATCACCGGCGTCAAAGACGTCGCGCAGGTGCGCGTGGGCGACACCATCACGGACAAGAAGCGCCCGGCCGGCGAAGCCCTGCCGGGCTACAAGGTCGTGCAGCCCATGGTGTTCACCGGCCTGTTCCCGACAGAGGGCGACAAGTTCGAGGAGCTCCGCGACGCGCTCGAGAAGCTCAAGCTGAACGACGCGGCGCTGCTCTACGAGCCGGAGAGCTCGGTCGCGCTCGGCTTCGGCTTTCGCTGCGGCTTTCTCGGCCTCCTCCACATGGACATCGTGCGCGAGCGCCTGGAGCGGGAGTACGGCCTCGAGCTCATCACCACCATGCCGAGCGTGGAGTACCACGCCTACCTCACCAACGGCGAGACGACCGTGGTCCGCAATCCCTCGCAGATGCCGGACGCCACGCACATCGAGCGCGTCGAGGAACCGTACGTGAGCGCCAGCATCCTGGTGCCCAGCGAGTTCGTGGGGACCATCATGGAGCTGTGTCAGGGACGGCGCGCCGACTTCGTCGACATGAAGTACCTCTCGCCGGAGCGGGTGGAGATGCACTACAAGCTGCCGCTGGCGGAGATCGTGCTCGACTTCTTCGACCAGCTCAAGACGCGCACGCGCGGCTACGCCTCCCTGGACTACGACTACTCCGGCTACCGGGCCAGTGACCTCGTCAAGCTGGACATCCTGCTCGCCGGCGAGCCGGTGGACGCCCTCTCGCTCATCATCCCGCGGGAGAGGGCGCACGTGCGCGGCAAGGCGCTGGTCACCAAGCTGCGCCAGAAGATCCCGCGCCAGCTGTTCGAGGTGCCGGTACAGGCGGCGATCGGCAACAAGGTCGTGGCTCGCGAGACGGTGAAGGCCGTGCGCAAGGACGTCACGGCCAAGTGTTACGGCGGCGACATCAGTCGCAAGCGCAAGCTGCTCGAGAAGCAGAAGGAAGGCAAGAAACGGATGAAGCAGCTCGGCGTGGTCGAGGTGCCGCAGGAGGCCTTCCTCGCCGTGCTGGAGCTCGAGCCGGGCGACAAGGACCGCTGATGGCCGGCGCCCGGCCCCACTTCGAGCGGCCGGACCTGCGCTTCCACGCCTCGTTCATCGCCGCGCTGGGCGAGTGCCACGCCGAGGGACGGCATCTGCACATCCACGCCGCGGCGCTCGAGGATCCGGGCGAGTTCGCCCGCTACTGCGCGGCCGTCAACGCCGGGGTGGAGCGGCCGGGCGAGCCTGACCGTTACCTCGCCCGGCTGAGCGGCACGGCGCTCCCCGAAGCGTGGATCGACGGCTACGTGCCGCAGACGGTGCTGTGGTGGGCGGCCGGCGACGAGTACATCGGCCGGCTGTCGATCCGCCACCGCCTCACGCCGCACCTGCTGTACCACGGCGGCAACATCGGCTTCGAGGTGCGGCCCACGGCCCGACGTCAGGGACACGCGACGAAGATGCTGGCGGCGGCGCTGCCGCTGGCCGCCGCGCTCGGCATCCACCCCGCCCGCATCGACTGCGACGTCGTGAACGTGGCCTCCCGCCGCGTCATCCAGAAGAACGGCGGCCTGCTCGACGAGGAGCGCGACGGCAGCTACTTCTTCTGGGTCCCGACGCGATGAGCGGCCACAGGGGCGAGGGGGCGTCCGGGAACGCCGCACCGCCGGCGCGGGCGCCGTTCGAGGGTCCGGTACGGCACGTGTACGTCCACGTGCCGTTCTGCCGCGCCCGCTGCGACTACTGCGACTTCGCATCGGAGGCGGTCGACGCAGGGGCCGGCGGGCCGGCCGGGGCAGAGGTTGCCCGCCGGCTCGACGCGTACGTGGACGGCGTGGCCGCCGAGTGGGAGCGGGAGCGGGCGGCGCACGACGTGCGCCGCCTCCGCACGCTCTACCTCGGCGGCGGCACCCCGAGCTTGTTGGGGCCGGACCGGCTCGAGCGGCTGCTCGAGCTCTTCCGGCCGCACCTCACGCCACGCGCCGAGGTGACAGTCGAGACCAACCCGGAAGACGCCGACGAGGCCTACGCGGCGTGGGCCGCGGGCACGGCGGTGAGCTCTGCGCCGGGGGAGCCGCGCGGCGTGCGCGTGTCGCTCGGCGTGCAGAGCTTCTCGTCGGGGTTGCGGACGGTGCTCGGGAGGACGGCGCAGGCGGACCCGGCAGAGGCAGTCCGCCGCCTGCGCCGGGCGGGCGTCGCCAACCTGGGCCTGGACCTCATCCACGGCATCCCGGGGCAGACGCCGGAGTTGCTGGCCGCCGACCTCGCGGCCGTGCTCGAGCTGCGCCCGGATCACGTGTCCTGGTACGAGCTCGACGTGATCGAGGGGACGGCGCTAGCGGCGCGCCTCAGGGCGGGCACGCGCGACCCGGTCGGGCGGGCTGCGTCCGAGCCGGCTGTGGGAGCTGCGCGCCGGCCGGGTTCAGGGAGGCGAGCGGCGGGCGAGCTCGACCCGGCCGCCATGCCTGCGGACCCTATGGACGACGTCCGCGCGCCCGGCTACCGGCGTATCGTGCGCGGGCTCTCACGCGCCGGCTATGACTGGTACGAGGTCAGCAACTTCGCGCTGCCGGGGCGCAAGGCGCGCCACAACGTGGCGGTCTGGCGCGCTCGTCCCTACCTCGGTCTCGGCCCCGGCGCAGTGAGCACCGTCGGCGCGCAGCGCTGGACCAACGCCGCCGGTACTTCCTCATGGGCGGCGACGTTGGCCGACGCCGAGACGCCGCCGCGCACACGAGAGGCGCTCGACGACGCGACGCGCGCCCGCGAGCGCCTCTTCCTGGCGGCCCGCTGCGGCGAGCGGGTCCCGCTCGTCGAGGTGGCCGCCGTCCTCGACGTGAGCGCGGCCGAAGCCTTCGCGCAGGCTGGATTGGTTTCCCTGCACAGTGGTACAATCCGCGTGACGCGAAAGGGGAGGCACGTGGCAGACGAGCTGTGCGTGCGCCTGTTTCGCGCTCCGCGTTTAAGGAGGTAGGTTGACGCTCACGTCGAGGCAAGAACAGGTCCTTCGGACCGTCATCGAAGAGTACATCGCGATCGGGGCTCCCGTGGGATCCCGGCACCTCAGCGAGCACTTCGACTTCGGCGTCGCCGCGTCCACCATCCGGAACGATCTGGCCGACCTCGAGGACCTGGGCATGCTGGCGCACCCGCACACCTCCGCGGGGCGGGTGCCCACGGACGCGGGATACCGGCACTACGTCGACGCCGTCGCGTCCGAGCGCGGCGAGGCCGCGCCGGCCATCCGGCTCGAGCGCGACCGGGCTGCCAACGAGATCGACGACGCGCTGCGCGAGACGGCCGAGGCCCTGTCTCGCGTCACGGAGCTGCTCGCCGTGGTCTCGGCACCCGCGGTCACCACCTCGAGCCTGCGCCACATCGAGATCCTCGCGCTGCAGCCGCGGCTGGTGATGGTGGTCCTCATCACGACCTCCGGCCAGGTGACCAAGCGGATGTTCTCGTTCGGGGACCCGGTGGACGAGGGGCTGGCCGAGTTCGCCCGCGTGTATCTCAACGAGCGCCTCGTGGGGGCGCAGCTGGGCACGAGGCGCATCGCCGCCGTGTTCGAGAGCCTCGACCTGCGCTCCAAGGAGCGGGCGTTCCTCGACGCGTTGCGCCCGGCGTTCGAGACCCCCAGTCCGGGCGACGTGGAAGGCCTGCACCTCGGCGGCGCATCCCGGCTGCTGGACAACCTCTCCCGGGCGGGCGTGGGACACCTCAACGAGGTGCTGCAGATGCTCGAGGAGCGCTACAACCTGCTCGAACTGCTCGCCGGCGCGCTGCGCGAGGACGGCATGTACCTGCGCATCGGGCACGAGATGCCGTCGCCGTCGCTGCAGGAGTGCTCCATGGTGGCCAGCACCTACGGCGTGGCCAATCGCAGCCTCGGCACCGTGAGCGTCATCGGTCCCACCCGCATGGACTACCAGCGCGTCATCGCCACCGTGAGGGCCACCGCCGACGGCCTCAGCACGTATCTCGAAGACATCTGGTGACCTGACCACCTCCGACCCGGGATCAGCCATTGAAGCGTGACTACTACGACGTGCTCGGCGTGCGCCGCGACGCCGACGCCGGTGAGATCAAGAAGGCCTTCCGCAAGCTGGCTCGCGAGTGCCATCCGGACGTCAATCCGGACGATCCCGACTGCGAGGCGCGCTTCAAGGAGGCGGCGGAGGCCTACGAAGTGCTCTCCGACGCCGACTCGCGCGCGGCCTACGACCACTACGGCTTCGACGGCCTGCGCGGCCGCCAGATGACCGACTTCGAGCACGTCGGCTTCGGCGACCTCTTCAACATCTTCTTCGGCGGCGGCATGTTCGACAGCGTGCTGCGCGACACGGGCGGCATGTGGGGCGCGGCGACGGGCAGCGCCCCCGCGCCCCGCGGCGACGACATCGAGACCCGCCTCGACCTCGCCTTCGCCGAGGCGGTGTTCGGCGTCACCAAGGACGTCGAGGTGGCGGCCGACGCCGTCTGCGAGACCTGTTCGGGGAGCGGCGCCAAGGGAGGCGCCGGCCGCGAGCAGTGCCCGCAGTGCCGCGGCAGCGGCCGCATGCGCGAGGTGTCCAGTCTGGGCGGGTTCGGACAGTTCATCCGGACCAGCACCTGCAACGTGTGTCGCGGCCAGGGGACCATCGTGAAGGAACCGTGCGAGACCTGTCTCGGTACGGGCCGCGTGCGACGGACGCGGTCCGTGTCCGTCGAGGTGCCGGCCGGCATCGCCGACGGGCAGCGCCTGCGACTGGCGGGCGAGGGCGGCGCAGGCTCACACGGCGGCAGGCCCGGCGACCTCTACGTCGCCATCGCCGTCGAGCCGCACGACCACTTCATGCGCGACGGCAACGACCTCGTCTATCGGCTGGACGTGACCATGGTCGAGGCCGCCCTCGGCACGACTGCTTACGTTCCGGCGCTCGACGGGGACATCGAGGTGCAGGTCAAGTCCGGCACGCAACCGGGCGAGATCAAGACGTACCGCAGCCGCGGCGTGCCGGTGCTGCAGGGGTACGGGCGCGGCGACCTCAAGGTCGTGGTCAACGTACTCATCCCGCGCAAGCTCAGCGACGAGCAGCGGGAGCTGCTCGACCGGTTCGCCGAAGCCAGCGGAGAGGGCGACTACGAGGCCGACCAGAGCTTCTTCGACAAGATCCGCGCGGCCTTCCGCCAGTGATGCGGCCGAAGCGACGGCCGTCCCGGGCGGGTGGGGGCAGAGCCCGGTGAAGCGGGCACGGTACACCCGGTACACGGTGCGACTTCGGCAGGCCGACGCCGCGGCCTCCAGCGCCGCCGCGGCAGCCTCAGGCGCCGCGCCGACTCCCGACGACGACTGGTCGGGCTCCGCCGCCTACGCGAGGACGTTCGAGCCGGAGGCGCTCGACTACGCCGATCCGCGAGTCGTCGAAGAAGTGCTCACGCTGCAACCCGCCGGCTGGCAGGAGGAGGACGGCGGGAGGACGCTCGTCTTCTGGCTGGAGAACGGGGTCGAGGCGGACGACGGCGTCGCCGCGGCGCTGAGGCGGATCGGCGCCCTCGGGAGGCTCGAGGTCGTCGCCGAGCACCCCGGCTGGGAGGACGCCTGGCGGCGGTTCCACACGCCGCATGTGATCGGGCGGCTCTACGTACGCCCGCCCTGGTATCCCGCCCGCGACGATCTCCTCGACGTCGCCGTGGAGGCCGGGCTGGCATTCGGCACTGGCGGCCACGCCAGCACGCGCCAGTGCCTCGAGCTCATCCAGGGCATCACTCCCGGATCCCTGCTCGATCTGGGATCCGGCTCCGGCGTGGTCTCGTTCGCCGCGCTGCGGCTGGGGTTCGCGCCCGTCACGGGTATCGACATCGACCCCGCGGCCGTGCGGGCGGCCGCGGGCAACGCCGCGATGAACGGGCTTGACGTCACGTTCCTTCTCGGCGATGCGACCGACCCGTCGTCTGCGCTGCCGGCCGCGGACGTCGTGGTGGCCAACATCGCGCTCCGCCCGATCCTGCGTCTGGCGGAGCGCTGGCGCCCGCGCGCGACGGGTACGACCCCGCCGGCCGACCTGCTCCTCTCCGGCCTCCTCGTCGAGCAGGCGGAGGAGGCGCTGGCGGCGTATCCGGGCTTCACCGAGGTCGCGCGAGCGGACGACGACACCTGGCTGACGCTGCACCTGTCGAGGCGGCCATGACGCGGGTGGCCGCCGGTTTCGTGGGCTGCAAGGTCAGTCAGGCCGACGGGGAGGAGGCCCTGGCGGGTCTCGCCGCCGCCGGCCTCGAACCGGTGACGACGAAGGACGCGGCGGACGTCGTCGTCGTCCACACGTGTTGCGTGACCGCCGAGGCCGAGCGCAAGTCGCGCCGCATGGTGCGGCGCGCGGCCTCGGACGGCAAGCGCGTGGTGGTGGCCGGGTGCGCGGCGGCGCTGCGGCCGGAGCAGTTCGCCGGAGAGGGGATCACGGTCGCGGCGCGGCCGGACTGGGCCGCCGTGGCTCTCGAGTTGAACGACGGGGCGCGGCGGTCACCGGAGGCGTCTCCGCGCCTGAGCGACGCGGTCGGCAGCAGTCCGGCGGCGCGCGCCACTCCCGGCGTACGCACCCGCCTGGTACTGAAGGTGCAGGACGGCTGCGCCGGCGTGTGCACGTACTGCGTGGTGCGGCTCGTGCGTGGGCGTCCCCGCAGTGTGCCGCTCGCGCAGGCGCTGGCGACGGCTCGCGACGGTCTGGGCGCAGGCTGCGGCGAGGTCGTGCTGAGTGGCATCGATCTGGGGGCGTGGCGCGACGGTGCCGCGCGGCTGCCCGACCTCGTCTCAAGCGTGGCGGAGCTCGACGGACTGCAGCGTGTGCGGCTCTCGTCCGTCGAGCCGCGGCACGTGACTCCGGCGCTGCTCGACCTGCTGCGGCACCCGCGGGTGGCGCGCCATCTGCACGTACCCCTGCAGTCGGCCGACGACGGCGTGCTCCGTCATATGCGACGGCCGTATACCTGGGACGGGTATCTGCGCGCGGTCCGTGGTCTGCGCGACGTGCCCGGCGGGGCTATGCTGAGCACGGACCTGATCGTGGGCTATCCCATGGAGGACGAGGCCGCGTTCGGTCGCACGCTGGCGGCGCTCGAGAGCGGCCTCTTCGGGCGCGCTCACGTGTTCGCCTACTCGCCGCGGCCGGGCACGGCGGCGGCGGAACTGCCGCCCCTGCCGCCCGCCGTGGTCAAGGAGCGCATGGGGCGCGCGCTGGCGGCCGCGGAGGCGGCCGCCCTCTCCGCGCGCCGCTCCGCTCTCGGCCGTGAGGCGGAGGTCCTGGTCGAGGAGAGGCGCGACGGCGTCTGGAAGGGGTACAGTTCGGAGTACGTACGGTATGCGCTGCATAGGGGCGCCCGCCGCGGAGAGCTGGTGCGGGTCGTCGCGCACGAGCTGGCCGGCGACGGCGTCGTGGCGTGCACCGACGCCGGATCACGAGAGGCGGGTCCGCCGCGCCCGGCAGACCCGACGAGGAGTGAAGAAGCGGATGGCTGAGGACTGCATCTTCTGCAGGATCGCCGCCGGGGAGATCCCGGCGGAGCTCGTGAACGAGGACGAGCACTTCGTCGCGTTCCCGGACGTGCACCCGCACGCGCCGGTCCACCTGCTGGTGATCCCGCGCACCCACGTGGCGTCGCTGGACGAGGCCGAGGCCCTGGGTCCCGAGGCCTCTGCCCGCGCGCTCGAGTTCATCGCCGCCACGGCCCGCGCCGCCGGCGTGGCGGAGAGCGGCTACAGGGTCATCACGAACACGGGTCCCGACGCCGGCCAGGAGGTCGCACACCTGCACTGGCACGTGATCGGCGGGACGCGGCTGGGAGGCATGGTATGAGCGGTACGCCGGAGGAGGAGGCCTCATGAGAGAGCTCGGCGCCATCGAGCAGCGCATCAAGGACGACGCGACCGCGGCGCTCAAGGCGGGCGACAAGCGGCGCCGCGAGGCGCTCAGCGCCATCGTCGCGGCGCTCAAGAAGGAGCGCATCGACAGCCGCAAGGAGCCCACGGAGGCGGACGAGCTCACCGTGCTCAAACGCGAGCGCAAGCGGCGCGCCGAGGCCATCGAGGTGTACGACCAGGCGGGCCGCGCGGACCTCGCCGACCAGGAGCGCTACGAGGAGGAGCTCCTCAAGGGCTACATGCCGGAGGAGCTCACCGACGCCGAACTCGAGGCGCTGGTGGGCGAGGGCATCGCCGCCACCGGCGCCGCCACTCCCCGGGACATGGGCAAGGTCATGGGCTGGCTCAAGCCAAAGGTGGCCGGCCGCGCCGACGGCAAGAAGCTGAGCGACATGGTCCGCGGCCGGCTGGGAGGCTGAGTACGTGGCTGAGGTGTCGCGCGCGGTCATCGACCTCGACAGCAACAGCGAAGCGCTCGCCCTGGCGGGGGAGCACGACGGGCACCTCAAGATCCTCGAGCAACGGCTGGACTGCACGCTGACCATGCGCGGCAACATGCTCATCCTCGAGGGCGACGCCGGGGCGGTGGACAAGGCGCGCGCCGCGATCGAGGAGCTGCTCACCGTGATCCACTCGGGCAGGCCGCTCAACCCGGCCATGGTCGAGTCCCTCATGGACATCGCCGTCAACGCGTCGGGCAAGCCCAGCGAGGTGTACGGCGACGTGGTCTGGACGCACCGCGGCCGTCAGGTGGGCCCACGTACCGTCAACCAGAAGCTCTACGTGGACGCCATCCGCCGGAACACGATCACGTTCGGCATCGGCCCGGCCGGCACCGGCAAGACGTATCTGGCCACGGCGATGGCCGTCGGCGGCTTCTTCGGCAAGCAGGTGGGGCGCATCATCCTCACACGACCCGCGGTTGAGGCGGGGGAGAGCCTCGGCTTCCTGCCGGGCACGGTGAGCGAGAAGGTGGACCCGTACTTCCGGCCGCTGTTCGACGCCCTGTACGACATGATCGACGGCGACAGGCTGGCGGCGCTCATCGAGAAGGGCGAGATCGAGGTCGCGCCGCTCGCCTTCATGCGCGGCCGCACGCTCAACGACTCGTTCATCATCCTGGACGAGGCCCAGAACACCTCTCCCGAGCAGATGAAGATGTTCCTGACGCGTCTCGGGTTCGGCAGCAAGATGGTGGTCACCGGCGACGTGACCCAGATCGACCTGCCGCACAGCCGGACCTCGGGACTCGTCACCGTGCCCGAGGTCCTGGACGACGTCGACGACATCAGCATCGTGCAGTTCGACGGCCACGACGTGGTGCGCCACAAGCTCGTGCAGCGCATCGTCAACGCGTACAAGGCGCACGACGACGAGGTCGGCGCGGCGCGGGAAGAGCGGCGG
The DNA here is from genome assembly GCA_036788155.1 of Actinomycetota bacterium. Classification (GTDB taxonomy): domain Bacteria; phylum Actinomycetota; class Thermoleophilia; order UBA2241; family UBA2241; genus CAIXSE01. The sequence goes on from DAIQNY010000027.1 coordinate 16,261, forward strand.
GCGGAGGCCCGGCGGCGCCGCGAGGCCGGCCGCCGGCCCGAGCCCGGTGACGCGGGGACGCCCGGCGGCGAGGAGACCGGGTCGTGAACGTCGTCGAGGTCGCCAACGGCACGCGCACGGCGATCGACGAGGAGCTCGTCGCGCGCCTCGTGGGCAGGGTGCTGGAGGAGGAGGGCGTGGACGGCGCCGAGGTGTCGGTCACGTTCGTCGGCGAGACCCGCATCCGCGAGCTCAACCGAGAGTATCGCGGCAGGGACGAGGTGACGGACGTGCTCAGCTTCCCGCTGGAGGAGTGGGAACGCACGGACGAGGTCGTCGACGAGACGGTCGACGGGGCGGCGGCGCCACGGGAGGCGCGAGCCGCCGTCGTGGAATCGCTCGCGCCCGACCTCGGCGCGGTTGCGGAGGCGGTGGTCGCCGGTGAGTCCGCACCGCCGCTCCTGCTCGGCGACGTCGTGATCTGCGCGCGCCGGGCGCTGCGCCAGGCGCGCGCCGACGGTCTGCCGCCGTCGCTCGAGGTGGCCGTGCTTCTCACCCACGGCACGCTGCACCTGCTCGGCCACGACCACGAGACCGACGCGGGTCAGATGGCGCTGCGGCAGGCCGAAGTACTCGAACTCGTGGACTGGGAGGGGCTCGTTGTCGCGCCGCCGCGGTAACCTGCTCACCAGCTTCAACTACGCCTTCGACGGCATCGTCCACGCGCTCCGCCACGAGCGGAACATGTGGATCCACTTCACCATCGCCGCCCTGGTGCTCGTGGCGGCGCTCTTCTTCGCGCTCACGCGCGTGGAGGTCATCGCGCTGCTCGTGGCCATCTCCTTCGTGCTCATCACCGAGATGTTCAACACGGCGATCGAGCACGTGGTCGACCTCGTCACCGACGAGGAGGACCCACGCGCCCGCATCGCCAAGGACGTCTCGGCCGGGGCGGTCCTCGTCGCGGCCGTCAACGCCGTTGGCGTCGCCTACCTGGTCTTCTACGACAAGATCACGAGCGTGCCGTACACGATCCTCAGCAAGCTGCGCGGCTCCCCGATCGACGTCACGGTGATCGCGCTGTTCATCGTCATCCTGGCCGCGATCGCCATGAAGGCGGTCACCCGCCGCGGAACCGCGTTCCACGGCGGCCTGCCGTCGGTGCACGCCGCACTGGCGTTCGCGGCGTGGGTCGCGGTGACGTTCGTCGCCGCCGGGACGACGTTCGCGTTGCCGATCTCCGCGATCACGCTGTTCCTCGCGGTGCTCGTCGCACAGAGCCGCATCCAGGCCAGGATCCACACGCTCACCGAGGTGGCGGTGGGCGCGGCGCTGGGCATCGCCGTCACCGCCCTCCTCTTCAGGGTCTGGTATCCGATATGAGCGACGCGGGGACAGAGCGGCACGGACCACCGGGCCGCCCGCCCGAGGCCGCCGAGCGCCGACTGTACGACGAGGCGCTGGCCGCGGCGGAGCATGCCTATGCCCCGTACTCCGGATACCGTGTCGGCGCCGTGGCGGTAAGCTCGTCCGGCCGCCGCCACAGCGGCGTGAACGTCGAGAACGCCGCCTCTCCCGCAGGCCTGTGCGCCGAGCGCGCGGCGCTCGCCGCTCTCGTCGCCGCCGGCGAGCGTGACGTGCGAGCGGTCGCGGTCGCCGCCGCCGACGGCTCGGACTGCCTGCCGTGCGGCCTCTGCCTGCAGGCGCTCGCCGAGTTCGGCGACCCCGATCTCGTGGCGCGGACGGACGGCGATGTCGTCGTGGTGCGCCTGCGCAAGCTGCTCACGGTGCCGTTCGCGCTGCCCGGGGAGCGCAGCGATGGCTGACCCGGGAGGCGGGGAGTTCCGCAGCGGCTTCGTCGCCGTGTTCGGCCGGCCCAACGTCGGCAAGTCCACACTGGTCAACGCCCTGGTCGGGCGCAAGGTGAGCATCGTCAGCGATCACCCGCAGACCACACGCCGGCGCATCACGGGCGTCGTGAGTCTGGAGGGCTGTCAGATCGTCCTCCTCGATCTGCCCGGGTTCCAGAAGCCGTTCGACTCGCTCACGAGGCGTATGCAGACCACGGTGGACGACGCCCTGGGCGAGGTCGATGCGGCCCTCGTACTGCTCAACGCGAGCGAGACGTTCGGGGCGGGCGACCGCTACATCACGCAGGCGGTCGCCGGGGCCGGACTGCCGGCCGTGGTCGTGCTGAACAAGATCGACCTGGTGGACGGTCCCACCCTGGGCGCGCGGCTCGAGGAGGCGCGCGCCCTCTGCGGCGGCGACGTGCTGCCCGTCTCCGCCTTGCGGGGAGACGGGCTCCCCGACGTCCTCGCGCGCCTGGCCTCCGCCATGCCGGCGGGACCCGTGTACTTCCCCGAGGGCCAGCAGAGCGACCAGCCGCTCGAGTTGCTCGTGGCGGAGTTCATCCGCGAGCAGGCGCTGCGACTGACTCGCGACGAGGTGCCGCACGCCATCGCCGCCGAGGTGAGCTCCATCACCGAGCGCACGGACAGACCGCTCGTGGAGATCGAGGCGAGTCTCATCGTGGAGACGGAGTCGCAGAAGGCGATCGTGGTGGGCAAGGGGGGTCGCGTCGTCAAGGCCGTCGGCAGCGGCGCCCGTCACGAGATCGAGGCCATCCTCGGGGTCCAGGTCTTCCTCGCTCTGCGCGTCAAGGTCCGCAAGCGCTGGCGCCGGGACGACCGCTACATCGAGCGCCTGCTCTAGGCCAGACCGACGCACCTGCCCCACGGCAGGCGGCTTGCTATACTGGCGCCGCTCGGCCAGACCGACGCCACGGGCACCGGAGGATCCAGGCGTGCAACCCGAGGAACTCGCCAAGACCATCGACCACACACTGCTGCGCTGCGAGGCGACCAGCGCGGACGTGGAGGTCCTGTGCCGGGAGGCGGCGGAGTACCACTTCGCCGCCGTCTGCCTGTTCCCGCACTACGTCTCCATGGCCGCGTCCCTGCTCAAGGGCACGGACGTCAAGACGTGCACCGTCATCTCCTTCCCGTTCGGGGCCGACACGCCGCGCATCAAGGCCCTCGCGGCAGACGAGGCCGTGCGCCGGGGCGCCGACGAGGTCGACGTGGTCATCAACGTGTCGGCGCTGCTCTCGGGCGAGGTCGGGCTCGTGCGGGACGAACTCGCCGGGATCGTGCATGCCGCTCGAGTGCGCGGCGTCAACACCGGACACGGACAGGTCATCGTCAAAGCGATCATTGAAACATGCTACCTGGACGACCGGTACAAACGCCTCGCCTGTCACATCTGCGAACAGGCCGGAGTGGACTTCGTCAAGACGTCCACCGGCGTTGGCTCGTACGGCGCGACGGTCAAGGACGTGGAACTGCTCCGCGACTGTCTCGACGCCGGGATCGGCGTCAAGGCGTCGGGCGGGATCCGTACGGCTGCTGACGCCGAGCGGATGATCGGCGCCGGCGCCGTGCGACTCGGCACGAGCTCGGGCACGTCGATCATGGAGGAGCTGCTCGCCTGAGGGCGCGCCGCCGGCCATGATGGACCACGACAGCTTCCTCGCGCTCGTGCGGTACAACGCCGACGGGCTGGTCCCGTGCGTGGTGCAGGACGCCGGCACCGGCGAGGTGCTCATGGTCGCCTACGCGGACGACGAGGCCATGCGCAGGACGCTGGCCACCGGTGAGTCGCACTTCTGGAGCCGCAGCAGGCACGAGCACTGGCACAAGGGAGCCACCAGCGGGAACGTGCAGCGGGTGGTGTCCCTGCGGCTGGACTGCGACCACGACACGGTGCTGCTCGCAGTCGAGTGCGCCGGCCCCGCCTGCCACACCGGCGCCGTGAGCTGTTTCGACGACGCGGCGAACGGCGGCGCGGCGGCCACTCCCGCCGGCGGCCGGTGAGCCGGCCGGGCTCCGGGCGCCGTCTCCGTCCGGACCTCACCGGCGTCCTCCTGCTCGCGATCCTCGCGCTGGCGCTCGCGCTGCGTCTCAAGGGTGTGTCGTGGGGCTTGCCGTACAGCTTCGTCAATGCCGACGAGAGCACGGTGCTGCCCAAAGCCTTCGCCGCGGCGAGCGGCCACCCCAACCCTCAGTTCTTCTTCTATCCGTCGTTCTTCTTCTACCTTGTCGCCGCGGTGTATCTGGCGGCCGCACCCGTCTGGTGGCTGCTCGGCAACGGCAACCTGCTGGCCCAGACGTCGTTCGTGGTGGATCCGGCACCCTACTTCCTCCTCGCGCGCCTGCTCTCCGTCCTCATGGGGACCGCCTCCGTCTACCTGCTGTACAGGCTGGGCCGGGATGCCTTCGGCCGCCCGGCCGGCTTGCTCGCGGCGCTGTTCCTGGCGGCCGCGCCGCTGCACGTGGCCTACTCGCACATGGCCGTCACCGACGTCACCGCGGTCGCCTCCGCTCTGCTGGCGCTGGTGCTGCTGCATCGGGCGGCCCAGCCCGTGAGGATCGCCGGCGCCGACGACGACGCCGCACTCGGCCGCCGCACACGGCGCTTGCTCGTACTCGGCGCCGTGGCCGCCGGTCTCGCGACCTCCACCAAGTACAACCTGGGGATGCTCGTCCTGCCGGCGACCGTGGCCGCCGTGTACGCGTCCGGGGGCGAGGCCGCCGGCCGCGTCGCCGCCGGCGGCCGGGCCGTCCTCGTGTGGCTCCGGCTTCTGGGCCTGCGCGTCTACCTGCCGATGGTGGTCGCCTTCGTCGTCGCGTCCCCGTTCGTCCTGCTCGACGCGCCGCACTTCGTCCGCGACTTCCGCCGCCAGACGGAGATCATGGACAGGGGCTGGCTGGGGTTCGAGAACGCCGGCAACGGTCTTTGGTACAACGTGACGCCGAATCTGACGGGGGCGATCGGAGTGGTTGCCCTGGTGCTCGCCGCGACAGGTCTGGCCTGGGCGCTGTGGCGCCGTACCCGCGCGGACCTGATCGTGGTGCCCTACGTCATCCTCTACTTCGTGTACATCGGCACCT
>DAIQNY010000028.1:0-20942 GCA_036788155.1 Actinomycetota bacterium
CTTCTCGTCCTCGGGCTGCATCCACCACCAGCCGACGGTGAAGACGACGTCGGCCCGCGAAACGGCGTCGACGGCGTCGTCGGTCAGGGTGAGCGAGGCGCCGGACCGCGCGCAATTGGCGCGCGCGAGCGCCTGCACCTCCCGCGTCATCTGCTCCTCCGGAGGACCCGCCATGATCATGCTGCCGCCCAGGCGGGTCATCGTGAGCGCCACCGACGTGCCCATCGCGTCGGCGCACTTGCCGATGAAGGCGCACGTGAGTCCCTCCACCGTACCGAAGTGCTCCAGGATGGTCATCGCGTCCGTCATCGCTTGCACAGGATGATCGTAGTCGTCGGTGAGGCCGTTGATGACGGGGACCGTCGCGTTCTCGACGAGTTCGGCCAGCGTGGTGTGAAAGGCGGTGCGTGCCATGATCGCATCGACGAGCCGGCTGATCACGCGCGCCGTGTCGGCGACGGTCTCGTGTCCGCCGAGGTGGATCTCGCCCGGCCGCAGGTACTGGGCGTGACCGCCCAGTTCGGTCATGCCTGCCTCGAAGCTGATCCGCGTGCGCGTGGACGGGTGCTCGAAGATCATCGCCAGCGTGCGACCTTCGAGAAACGGAGTCAGCGGCCGTCGCCGGTGGAGGGCCTTGAGGGCGACGGCCAGGTCCAGCAGGCCGAGCAGTTCCTCGCGCGCGTACTCCTGGTCGGTGAAGAAGTGGCGGCCGCGCAGGGCGGCGAAGCCGGGCAGCGCGGCCGGGTCGACCGTGTAACCGGCGGGGCCGGTGGACTTCGACATGCTCATCGTCGCGTTCCTCCTGTGGTCACGGCCGCGAAGGACGTGCCGGTAGTCTCAACGCCTAACTAAATGAGCGTTTAACCATGGTCTGTCAAGGCCGGCGTCTGCGAGCGTCACGCCGGCCGCCTTCGCCATCCGGGAGCGCGAGATAGCCTCCTACCACATCGACCCATATCCGCCAGGCAGCGTCGTGGTCAAAGCCTTCCGGGTCGAGGGCGCGCTGGATGCCGAGGCCCTCGACCACCGCGATGCTCACCGCGGCGAGCGCCTCGAGCTCCTGCTCGCTCAGCTCGTGCGGCGCCGCGCCGAGACAGTCCGCGTCTATGACCCGGTACTCTCGGTACTCTTGCGCGAAACGAGCCCTGACCTCGGCGTCCTTGAGCGCGTGGGGCAGCAGCTCGTAGAGCATCCGGTTGGTCCGGTCCCGCGCCGAGACCCTCCGCTGCCAGTCGAGGAGGCCCTTCACGCGGTCGACGCCCACGCGCGTGGCGCGGATCTCCTCCACCAGGCCGACCGCCGGGTCCTGGAAGAGCGTCTCCACGAGCGCCGCGAGCAGGCCGGCCTTGCCGCCGAAGTAGTAGGAGACGAGCGCCCGGTTGACGCCGGAGACCTGCGAGATGGCCGTGATCGTCAGCTCGGCGTACCCGCGCTCCGCAAGGATGTCCTGCGCTGCCGCCAGGATGCGACGCGCGGTCGGCGGCAGGTCGCCGGGATCTCGGTCTCCGGGCTCAGTCGTCACGCCGTCACGCTATCACGGGTCTGGTGTCGCAGCCCGCGGTCGGTCACACCACGACGGGGCAGAACAGGCCGCGACGCGATGGGTAGCTCATGATCGTCGTCACTTCGAGTGGCTCCGCCAGCAGCGCCGGCGGAGCGCGCAGCGCCCGGTCGACATCGACGACGAGGAGCTCCGTGTGGGTCGCCGCACCCCGAGCACGGACCAGTACCAGCCCGTCCGCCTCGGTGACCGTCGCTCCGTCCGCCTCTGCCTCCTCGCGCTTGACCGCCAGGTAGTCGGCCGTGATGACCGGAGATACCGCGGCGGCCCACCTCGCCAGCGCCGCAGCGACGGTCATCGTCCCGCGGCCGTGCTCGACCCGGAAGCCGACCCGGCTCCAGTACTCCGCCAGCGCGTCGTCGTACAGGCTGAGCACGACCGTCTCGGCGCCGTGCCGCTCCAGCACAGCGTCGAGAAACGCCTCTCGCACGCGGTAGCCCCGTCCGCGATAGTCGGGGTGGACGTAGTGGCTCTGGAGCAGGAGGGCGGGCAGCGGAGCCGTATCGGCCGGCCGCCCAACGGCTGTGAAGGCCAATGCTTCGAAGGCGACGCTCGCGGCGACCGTCTCCCCAACCTTCCAGCCGTAGTACCAGCCAGTGCGGACCGAGGTGGCGACCCAGGCGCGGGCGCCGGCGAGCGTGAGCCCGAAGCTCGCGCACAGTTGGTCCTCTATCTGCGCGCGCTCGACCGGTGTGAGCGCCAACGGCTCGTAGCCTCCGGGCGCCGTGCCGCTCACGGCGCGCCGGGAGGACCGGCCGGACCCGGTGGGCCGGGTGAGCCTGCCGCGCCGGCCCTGCCCTCCTCCGCCTCGATCTCCTCGACGATGGCCTTGCTCCCCGGCAGCAGTTCGACGATGAAGACGCCGGCGAGCATGAGAGACCCGCCGACCAGGAGGCGCCACGTGACGGAATCCATGCCGGCGATGATGCCGGCGACGGCTGCGAACACGCTCTCGAACCCGAGCAGGATGGCGGCGTGTGTGGAGGTCGTGTAGCGCTGCGCCCAGCTCTGGATGAAGAACGCGTAGATGGTGCCGCTCAGCGCCGTCCACACGACGACGGCCCACACCTGCCACGGCAGGTCGAACGTGATCTGCACCACGAACGGGGTGACGACGACGAGCGTCAGTGTCGACACCGCCATCTGGGTGAAGGCCAGGGTGGCGGGCCTGACCTTGGGGGCGAAGAACCCTGTGGTCATGATGTGCAGCGCGTAGAAGAACGTACCCGCGAGCGTGATGGCGTCGCCCCAGCGGACGGAGAAGTCGCCCTGGAGGCTCAGGGCGCCGAGGCCGACGGTGGCCGCCACGGCGCCGACGATCTGCCAGCGCCCGGGCGAGCGGCGGGCGACGAACCAGTACAGGAACGGGACCATCGCAACGCTCATGCCTGTGATGAAGCCGCTCACCCCGGGCGAGGTGCGCTGCAGGCCGACGGTCTGCAGGATGAGGGCGGTCAGGTAGAACGCCCCGAGCAGACCACCCCGAGCCCAGTCGCCGCGCGACGAGCCGAGCCAGCTGCGGGGCTGCACGGCGGCGAAGATGCCTGTGGCGACCAGGTAGCGCAGCAGCAAATAGAGCAGCGTGCCGGCGACGATGCTGCCGGCGGCGAGTTCGGTGGTGCGCTCGACGACGTCCTTGATGAAGACGAAGTTGCTGCCCCAGAAGATGGCGACGCTGAAGAGCAGCACGTCCGCGACGAGCGCCCTGCGGCGCGAGGAGTGGGTACTGAGCTCGGGCGTCGCCATCGCCGCCATCCTACCGGACCGCCGGCGATCCGCCCGGCCGGCCCCTGTCATCCAGGCCGGCCTGTCACTCCGCCGGCTCGGCCAAGACCGCAGCGATAGCCACCATGGGCTGCCGCGGGAAGCCGCGGCTCCCCGCCGCCTGCCAGGTGGCGCCGCCGTCGGCGGTCGCAAGAAGCGGCCGGCTCTCCGTCGTCGCCAGCACGTGCGCCGCGTCTGCTGCAGCCACCCCGAGCGGCTGACCGGCCGGCACCCGCTGCAGCTCCCAGGTCCTGCCGCCGTCAGCCGTCGCGATCACGCCGCGGGCGCACGTGACCCACAGGTGGCCGTCACCGGCGCAGGCGATCTGCCGGGCCTGCAGAGCGCCGGGTTCGGCGGGCGGCAGGTCCATCGACAGCCGTCGCCACGTCGCCCCGGCGTCGCGCGTGGCCAGGACCAGCGGGCCGCCGGTCTCTGTGTCCCAGCCGGCGACCCACAGGCGCCGGGCATCGCCGGCCGCGACGCTGGTGAGCACCGTCATGGGCAGCGTGCGACGCAGCCTCCACGTGCGGCCGCCGTCGCGCGTGGACCAGATCCGGTCCAGCGCGACCAGCACGCCGCGACGCTCATCTGCAAACGCGACGTCGGCGAGCTGAGCCGCGCCGAAGCGGCTGCGTCTCCAGGTCTCGCCGCCGTCGGCGGTATGCAGGACGACCGAGGCGGCCGGCTCGCCGGCCGCCCCCGGCGCGCTTCCGACAACCCAGGCGCTTCCGGCGCCGGCCGCGGCGATGGCCTTGACGGTCACGTCCGTTGTCTGCTCGACCACCGTCCAGCCGGCGCCACCATCCGTGGTCCTGAGTACCGTGCCTGCGTCCGTGGCGAGCCAGCCGGTGCTCGTGTCCGCGAACGCCACGTCCACGCCGCGCTGGGGGAGGAAGAACCGCTGACGCGTCCACGTCGCGCCTCCGTCGGCGGTCGCCAGGACGACGCCCGGCTCCCCGGCTGCCCAGGCGTGGACGCCGGGAGCGGGCGCCGGCGGCGTCCCGAAGGGCTGCTCCGGCGCCTCGCTCGCACTCCCGCAGCCGGCCGCAACACCGAGCGCGACCAGCGCGGCGAGGACGAGCACGGCGCCTGCGGGCCGGCGTCGCCGGGCACTCACCGCGCCGCCTCGAAAGGCGCCAGGCGCCAGTCCTCGGCGACGGACGCCATGACGGCCGCCGCGGCCTTGATCCCACCGTCGACCGTGAGGTGCACGCCGTCGTCCTGCCGGTACCGGGCCTGGTACGTCTTCGCAGGCGCGTCCACGGCCGTCCAGGTGTCGATGTACTCGACGCGGGGAGCGCGCTTCTCCGCTTCTGACTCGTAGATCCCGTTCATCAGCTCCATGCGGTCGTTGAACCCCTTGGCGCCCATGCGCGGCATACCCGCCCAGTAGACCTTCTGGACGCCGTGCTCCAGGTAGTAGTCCATCACGGCGCCGACCCGGTCCGCGTACATCGCCTTCCAGGAGCCGGAACCGAAGTCGAGCTGCCCGCCGTCTGCCACGGTGTCCTGGCCGTCGTTCGCCCCGAACATGAGCGCGACGGCCTCGAACGGCCGCTTGCGCTTCTCCATGTCCTCCCGCAGGAACGCGGGCCAGTCGAAAAAGTCCGGTCGGGTGAGGCCGCTCGCCACTTTGACGAAGCGGCGCACCTTGATGTCGTCGCGATCCGCGGTGAGGAGCTTGATGCCGAGGAGGGCGCCGCCGCCGACCGATTCTCCGTAGGCGGCCATCCGCAGGGGCTCCTCCGCCGTCGGGGTGCGGAACGCCACGGGGGCGGTCGCCGGCCGCGCCGTCGCGGCGGCCTGGTCGGACGCGGAGCCGCCGCAGCCGCGAAGGGCGAGGACGACGACCAGGACGACCACCGCGGCGACCGCGGCGGCGACCAGCCGCCGCCTCCGGACCTGGCGGCGGCGGCGCGCCCTCGCCGCGGCGCGCTCGTCCGGCGTACGTCCGCGCGGCTCCGTCGGGACTGGCTCGTCACCGACGAATGGAGTGGGCGGAGTCGAGCCGACCTGCCGGGGATCCCGAGAGCCGGGGCGGTCCGGAAGACCCCGCGGGGCCGGGCCCGACGGCACGTCGCGCGGCGGTCCGTCTTCCCAGTCCCAGTCCACTCGGCCTCCGGCCCTCAGGTGGTCCAGCCCCTACCGGGCAAGCGTACCAGAGGGGGCGCCCGACACCACGGCCTTCGACCGCGCATCGGGCGCACGGCTCAGGACGACGCCGCCGCGGACCCGTCAGTCGGCTCGCGGCAGCACGGCGGCCGGATTGACCTCCCCGCGGCGGCCGGGCAGCGTCTCGATGACGAGCACGCCGACCATGATCAGCGCCGCGCCGGCGACGAACCGCCCGCTGAGCACGTCCATCCCGAATGCCAGGCCGGACGCGGCCGCGAACAGCCCCTCGAGCCCGAGGATCACGGCGGCGTGTGTCGATGTGGTGGCCTTCTGCGCCCATGCCTGGATGAGGAATCCCAGCACCGTCCCGGTCAGCGCCGTCCACGCGATGGCCGCCCAGCCCTGCCAGCCGAAGCCCACCGAGACGTGCTCGGTGAACGGCGTGACGACGACGAACAACGCGGCCGCCGCGACGATCTGCGTCAGCGCCAGCACGGCCGGCGTCGTCCTGGGAGCGAAGAACCCGGTCGCGACGATCTGTGCCGCGAACGCCACCGTGCTCGCCAGCGTGAGGAGGTCGCCGGTCGACATGCCCAGCCCCCCCTGGAAGCTCATGAGCCCGAGGCCGACGGTAGCCAGGACCGCGCCGCCGATCTGGATCCAGCCAGGCGAGCGGCGCGCCACGATCCAGTAGAGGAACGGCACCATCACGATGTAGAGGCTGGTGATGAAACCGCTCTTGCCGGGTGTGGTCCACTGCAGGCCGATGGTCTGGGTCGCGAAGGCGACGAAGAGGAAGGATCCCAGGACGACGCCGTAGAGCCACTCGCGCCGAGTGATCCGGCGGATGGCGCGCGGCATGATCGCGGCCAGGAGGACAGCCGCGACGACGTGCCGCCACAGCAGATACGTCATCGGGCCGGTGTCGACGATGGCGTCCTTGATGACGACGAAGTTGAGACCCCAGAGGAGGGCGACGCCGAGCAGGGCCGCGTCCGCCAGGAGCGCACGGCGCTTGTCCGGCGCCGTCTGAGGAGCCGCGCCGATCACGCCGCGCCGCACCAGCGCAGGACCGTCAGCGCGACGGCGGCGCAGAAGTCGACGAGCCCGTCGACACTGACCCGCTCGTCCACGGCGTGCGCAGTGTCGAACCCGTCCGGGCCGAAGCTGAACGTAGGCGTGCCTCCCCGCGTGAACGTGGCGGCGTCGTGCCAGCTGTTCAGACCCGCCGGTTCGCCGTGCCGGCCGAGCGCGGCGGCGCAGCCGAGCGCGCACGTCACCAGCGGATGATCGGCCGGCATCTCGGCCGGCACCACGTCGTCCGACCAGGAGAACGTGAGGGGATGCTCCTCGAACCACGGGTCGCCGGCCACCGCCGCCGTCAGGCGGTCGATCACCTCGACCTCGACCGCCCGGCCCGTCCCATCGGCGTCCACGTGCTGCGGCAGGTAGGTGATGTCCGCGGTCACGGAGCAGGAGGCAGGGATGGTCACGATCCAGGTACCGCCTTTGACCACGGTCGGTACGATGTCGCCCGGCGCCAGCAGGAGGTGCGCGTGGTCGGGGCGCGCTCTCCATTCTTCGCGGAGCGCGCCCATCGCGTTCAGCACCGGAACCAGCTTCTCGATGGCGTTGACGGCCCCGCCCTCGCGCCAGTCCGGCTGGGGCATCTCGGCGTGACCGGCCCGACCGGCGACGGTGATCGTGGGCGTGACTGTGCCGCGGCAGCTCACCCAGGCATCGAAGGACGTGGGCTCGGCGGCGATGCCGGCGTCGGCCTTGACACCGTGGTGCACGCAGCGGAGCCCGCCGACGCCGGACGACTCCTCGTCGGTGTTCGTGCAGAAGACCACGTCACCGGCCAGGCGGACGCCCTGACGGCGCAGCGTCTCCAGGGCGACCACCAGGCCGGCGATACCGCCCTTCATGTCGTTGGCGCCGCGTCCGTACAAGTACCCGCCGCGCTCACTGAGGACGAAGGGATCGCTCGTCCAGCGGTCGCGCGGCTCCACGTCGACGGCATCGATGTGTCCGTTGAGCAGGATGCTGCGACCGCCGCCTGACCCCCGGAGCACGGCGGCCAGCTGTGGCCGGCCGGCGAAGTCCAGGCCGGCCGGCGTGAAGCGATCGCCGGCCCCCGTCTGCTCCGGCTCCCACAGGTCGGTCTCCGCCCCGACCCCGCGGAGGCGCGCAGCGAGCAGACGCTGCAGTCGCTCCTCGTCGCGGGCGGGCTCACCGGGCAGCCGGGCCGTGGTGTCGCAGGCCACCAGATCCGCCGTCAGACCTTTCAGCTCGTCCTTCGCGCCGCGCACCGCCGCGACCACACGTTCCTCTAGCGCCGACTGCAGTTCCACGAGCCGACCTCCTCCGGACCTTTCGGACTCACGCCGCCCGAGGATTACAATGGCGGCGCCGGAGCGACGCCGGGATGGGACAGCACAGCCGATTCAAACGGCAGTGCCCACGGGCGCACCCGCATTCTACGCCGGTCGTAGACGATCAGGAGGGGGCATGGGCGAGCTCAGCGACACCAAGATCCGCGTCATCAAGGGCGACGAGGTCATCTGGGAGGAGGCGCTGACCAACCCGGAGGAGACGGATCCGCCCGGCCGGGAGTGCACGGCGGCCATGTCTGCGGACGACAAGTTCAGCTTCGGGCTCTGGAAGCGCGACGTGCAGCAGCGCCACTTCGAGCGTCCTTACCACGAGGTCGCCTTCATCATCGAGGGCGAGGTCGAGGTCACCGACGAGGACGGCGAGGTGCACGTGGCCGGCCCGGGCGACATCCTGATCACGCCCAAGGGCAGCAGAGGGTTCTGGAAGAACCTCACGCCGGTCAAGAAGGTGTGGGGGATCTACGAGGAGACCGATGCCGACCTCAGCGCGTACATCGGACCGGGCGGATTCTGATCCGGCGCAGCACGGTTTGCCCCCTGTCCCCCGTGACGCGGACCAGATACGATGCCTTCTCGATATGACGATCATCTCCGGAGGGGGACATGGCCCGGGCATGCCAGGGGTGCGGGCGTACCAACGACGACGACGCCAGCTTCTGCCAGGGCTGCGGCGCGCCTCTCACTGAGGCGCCGGCTCAGGCGGCCGCGCCGCCAGACGCAGTGACGCGGCCGCCGGCGAGCTCCTCTGGGAGCCCCTTCGCCGGCCCATCCTCATCGCCTCCGCCGCCTCCCGGGCAGCCGCCCGCTCCGCCCACCGCGGGCGGCCCTTCCCGCGGCGGCCACTCACGCGTCTGGATCGTCGCGATCGTCGTCGCCGTGATCGTCGTCATCGCCGCCGTGGCGGCAGCGGCGTACTTCATGGATGGCGGCGGCCAGAACGTCGGGGTGTCCCCGGCGCCGTCCGCCGAGCCCACCGTGGCCGTCTCGCCGGCTCCCGAGGTCGTGAACTACCTGGCCGGCGCCGTCGGTCCCAGGGCCGACCGCCTCGCAACCATCTCCGCAGACGGCGAGGTCACTCCGATCGGCCGGTTCAGCGGCGGGCAGATCTGGCAGATCGCCTACTCGCCTGATGGCGCCCGGCTGGCCTGCATCGCCGGCACGTACAAGCGGAGCGAGCTCTGGGTGTACGAGACCGCAACCGGCGCCGCGAAGCAGGCCACGGCGACCGCGCCCAGCGTCGTCGCCGTCGAAAGCGTCGCCTGGCTGTCGCCCACCGAACTGCTCATGGCCGGCTACACCGACAGCCCCAAGCCCACCGGCCAGAACGGCGAACTGCTCGTCTACGATGTCGCAAGCGGGGAGTTCTCCCCACTCGCCGACGCCGGCGGAGTCCCGCTGCGCGGCGTCGCCGTGAGCGCTTCGCGCGACGGTGGCAGGGTCGCCTTCGTCACCTACACGGACCCCAAGACCGACGAGTACGGCATGGCGAGCGCCACCGAACGGCTCCAGTTGCTGGATCGCGCAACCAGGCAGATCACCCAGCTGGGAGAGAACGAGGCCCTGTTCGACGTCAACGCGCGGGCGTTCGACGAGCCGCTGCTCTCGCCCGACGGCGAAGCCGTCATCTTCCGTCGGGCCGGCAGCGACGTCGGGACCAGCTATACGGTCGTCGGCGCGGACGGCGCCACGTTGATGGCCGCCAGGGAGACCCAGTTTCCCGCAGGCTATGCCTGGCATCCCGACGGCACCCAGGTGGTGTTCACCGGGCACTCCCTCAAGCCGGGCGCCGACGAGTCCGGCATCGGTCCGGTCATCTTCTGGGTGTTCGACACGTCGACACGGGAGACGCGGGTGCTCGCGCGCTACGACGACACCATGATCCAGGATCTGTCCTGGTCGCCGGACGGGGAGATCATCGCGTGGGCAGACTACGACCAGGACCACTACCGGACGGGCACCCTGTACCTCATGTCGTCCACGGGCGGCGATTCTCGCACCTTCGTGGACCAGGCGATCTCCCCGGTCTGGGCTCCCGACACCGCGCCGTCGCTCGTGACCGCGCCCAGCCCCTGAGGCCGCGAAGGCGCCTGCCGGCCGGCGGTGATGCCGCCCGCGGGCAGGCGCCCCTCATCACGCCGGAGAGCCCGGCGACCGACTCCAATCCGCGCACTGCAGCAACGCGATTCGGCCCTCTTGGAGGTTGCCCGTCCACCCTTGTGCATCTACACTCAAGCGGCACTCTCCGCCCCGTTCGTTCGACAGGTCGCGGCGGGCAACGACCGTTGCCCGGCCTCGCCGAAAGGACCAGTCGCCACGATGACGAGTAGCACTCTCTCCCTCGCCACCGAGATCGAGGCTGCCATAGGCGTCAACCCCGCCACCTGCTACCAGTGTGGCAAGTGTTCCGCGGGGTGCCCGATGGCCTCGGAATCGGACTTGCGGCCGCACCAGGTGATGCGCCGCGTGATGTACGGATCGCGCGAACAGACCTTGCGCGACGAATCCATCTGGCTCTGCCTCACCTGCGAGACGTGCAGCGCCCGCTGTCCCAACGCCTGCGATCCTGCCGGCGTCATCGACGCCCTGCGTGAGATCAGCATCGAGTCGGGCATGGCGACCATGCCGCGGACGATCAGCGCCTTCCACAAGACCTTCCTGGAGCAGATCCGGACCAACGGCAGACTGCACGAGGTCGGGCTCGTCGTGGGCTACAAGCTGCGCAGCGGTGCGCTCATGAACGACGTGACCAACACCCCCGGCCTGCTCTCCCGCGGCAAGATGGGCTTGCTGCCCGACAAGATCAAGGGAGTCGCCGAGGTCAAACGCATCTTCGACAAGTGTGGGGTGACCCTATGAGCACGGTCGTCGACGCCGCCCGGGCGCCGTCCGTCTCGGCGCAGCCGCCTGCCGGTGTGCTGGCCTACTACCCGGGCTGCTCGCTGCACGGTACCGAGCCCGAGTACGACGAGAGCTTGCGCGCCGTCGTCGAAGCGCTCGGCATCGCGATCGCCGAGATCCCGGACTGGAACTGCTGCGGCGCCAGCAGCGGCCACACCACCGACCACCTGCTGGGTGTGGCCCTGCCCGCCCGCAACCTTGCTCTGGCCGAGGCCGCCGGGTTCGACCGCGTGCTTGCGCCCTGCGCCGCCTGCTACAACCGGCTTGCGGCGGCCCGCATCGCCGTCGCCGACAACGCGGACGTGCGTGAGAGGATGCCGGACATCCTCGGCCGCGAGTTCGCCAACTCCGTCGAGGTGCTCAGCGTCCTGAGCGTCCTCCGGGAGGCCGCCGCCGACATCGCCCAGCGGGCGGCCGCCCCGAGACCCACGCCCAACCCCATCGTCGGGGCCAAACTCGCCTCCTACTATGGTTGCCTGCTCGTCCGACCGCCGGAAGTCAGCGGCGGCGACGACCCGGAGCAGCCCACGTTCATGGACGACATCGTCCGGGCGTGCGGCGCCGAGGCGGTCGACTGGAACATGAAAGTCGAGTGCTGCGGCGGCGCCTTCAGCGTCAGCCGCACCTCGTCGGTGCTCCGCATGGGCCGCGCGATCATCGAGGACGCACGGCGCAGCGGAGCCGAGGCCATCGTCGTGGCCTGCCCGCTGTGCCACACCAACCTCGACCTTCGTCAGAAGGCCATGGAGTCGCGCGGCGAGCCCAGGATGCCGGTGCTGTTCGTCACCCAGGTGGTCGGCCTCGCCCTCGGGCTGCCGCCCGAGACCCTCGGCCTCAAGCGCCACTTCATCGCCACCGAGCCCCTGCTCGCCGACCTCAGCGTCCGCGCGGCACAGCGTGTCGCGGACGAGAAGAAGGCGGAGGAGGAGAAGGCCGCCAAGGCCGCCGCGCGGGCGGCGAAGGCAGCGGCGGCGAAGAAGTCCGCCGAAGCCGAGCCGGCCGCGCCGGACGCCGGAGGTGACGCATGAGCCGCATCGGCGTCTTCGTCTGCCACTGCGGCGAGAACATCGGCCGCACCGTCGACTGCGCCGCAGTCGCCGAGGCTCTCAAGGACCACCCGGGTGTGGCCCACGCCGAGGACTACAAGTACATGTGCTCGGACCCGGGCCAGGCCCTCGTCAAGAAGGCCATCGAGGAGAAGAACCTCACCGGCGTCGTCATCGCCGCCTGTTCACCGCACATGCACGAGAAGACCTTCCGCCGTGCGGTCGACCAGGCAGGCCTCAACAAGTTCATGTGCGAGATGGCCAACATCCGCGAGCACTGCTCCTGGATCCACGAGGATCGGGACGAGGCCACGGCCAAGGCCATCGACATCGGCCGGACGATCGTGGAGAAGGTCAAGCACAACAAGCCGCTCGAGGTCATCAAGATCCCGGTGACGAAGCGCGCCATGGTCATCGGCGGCGGCATCGCCGGCATCCAGGCGGCGCTCGACATCGCCGACGGCGGCCACGAGGTCATCCTCATCGAGAAGAGCGCCTCCATAGGCGGCCACATGAGCCAGCTCAGCGAGACGTTTCCCACCCTCGACTGCTCACAGTGCATCCTCACCCCTCGCATGGTCGAGGCGTACCAGCACCCCAACATCAAGCTCTACACCTGGAGCGAGGTCGAGAAGGTCGACGGGTACATCGGCAACTTCGAGGTCACCGTCCGGCGCAAGGCACGGACCGTCAATGAGGATCTCTGCAACGGCTGCGGCGACTGCCAGGCAGTGTGCCCCAGCAAGAAGATCCCCAGCGAGTTCGACGCCGGGCTGAGCAACCGCACCGCCATCTACGTGCCGTTCCCGCAGGCGGTGCCCAACATCCCGGTGCTCGACCGCCCCAACTGCAGCCTGTTCAAGGGCCGCGCCAAGGGCCTCAAGAAGGACGCCTGCGGCAAGTGCAAGGAGGCGTGCCTCAAGAACGCGATCGACTACGACACCGAGGACACGTTCGTGACCGAGGAGGTCGGGGCGATCGTCGTGGCCACCGGCTACAAGCTCTACGACGTCGGCCGCGAGCAGCCCGAGGGCCTCAAGGGCTACGGCGAGTACGGCTACGGCGAGGACCCGGACATCATCGACGGCCTGCAGTTCGAGCGGCTGGCGTCCGCCAGCGGCCCCACCGCCGGCGAGATCCTCAGGCCGTCAGACGGCAAGGAGCCCAAGACGGTGGTCTTCGTCCACTGCGTGGGCTCCCGTGACCAGGAGAAGGGCATGGCGTACTGCAGCAAGATCTGCTGCATGTACAACGCCAAGCACACGATGCTCTACAAGCACAAGGTGCATGACGGGCGCGCGGTGGCCTTCTACATGGACATCCGCGCCAACGGCAAGGGCTACGACGAGTTCAGCCGCCGTGCGATCGAGGAGGACCACGCGGAGTACATCCGCGGGCGTGTCAGCCGCATCTTCAGGGACGGCGACCGGCTCAAGGTGTGGGGCTTCGACACGCTGAGCGGCGAGCAGGTCGTCATCGACGCCGACATGGTGGTACTGGCCACGGCCATCCGACCCAACGACGGCGTCAAGGAACTGGCCCAGAAGCTCAGCGTCAGCGTCGACACGGACGGCTTCATCAATGAGGCGCACCCCAAGCTGCGCCCGGTCGAGACGAACACCGCGGGCGTCTTCGTCGCCGGCACCTGCCAGGCGCCGCGCGACATCCCCGACGCCGTCGCCATGGCGAGCGCTACCGGCGCCAAGGTGCTGAGTCTCTTCAGCGCCGACGAGTTGGAGCGCGAGCCGGCCGTGGCGGTGGTCAACGAGCAGACCTGCATCGGCTGCATGCGCTGCGAGCTGGTGTGCCCCTACGGGGCCATCGAGCAGCGCGACATCTGCACCGTCGACGGGCAGGTCTGTGGTCACACCGCCTATGTGAACCCGGGCGTCTGCCAGGGCTGCGGGACCTGCCAGGCCGTGTGTCTCAGCAAGAGCGTAGAGCTGCAGACCTTCACGGACGAGCAGATCTTCAGCGAAATCCAAGCCCTCTGCGCGTGGGAGTGAGAAGACCATGACCGACGCACACAACGACTTCGAGCCGCGCATCACCGCCTTCGTCTGCAACTGGTGCACCTACACGGGCGCAGACCTCGCGGGCACCAGCCGGCTGCACATGGCGAGCAACGTCCGCATCATCCGCCTGCCCTGTACGGGCCGCATCGACCCGCTGTTCATCGTCAAGGCGTTCGAACGCGGCGCCGACGGCGTCATCGTCAGCGGCTGTCACCCGGCCGACTGCCACTACACCTCGGGCAACTACCACGCCCGGCGGCGGTTCGCCGTATTCCACGACATCATGGAGTTCGTCGGCGTCGACCCGCGGCGCATGACCTTCAGCTGGGTCTCCGCCAGCGAGGGCGCCAAGTGGAAGGACGTAGTGAACGAGACGGTCGCCAACGTGCGCGAGCTCGGACCCTACGAGGCGTACAGGGCGCTCGCTCCGGACGACGTGGTCCCGTGGCCGGAAGCGGCCGACGGGCTCGCCCCGGCAGGCGTCCCTGCCCCATCCGCCGAGGAGGTGGCCTCATGATCGACCCACACAGCAGGGTCAACGAGGGGGGCGGCGCAGCCTCACCCCTCACCGAGCTGGCCACCGCCTCCGTGTACACCGGCATCGACAACCTGCGCCGCGTCGCGCGCGAACTCCTCGAAGCCGGCGACGTTCGCGTGGTCATCGGCTGGGAGGACGCCCGCCGCGGCGCCCGGCCGGTGTTCGTAACCGACCCGGCCGATGCCGACAAGCTCATCTTCGACACGCGTTGCGTGCACAACCTCGTCACGTACCTCAATCCCCGGCGCGACCACGTCGCCGAGCTCGGCAAGATCGGCCTCGTCGTCAAGGGCTGCGACGTCAAGGCGGTCGCGGGCCTCCTGCGCGAGGCACAGCTCGGCCGCGATGACGTGGTCCTCATCGGTGTCCGCTGCGGCGGCGTGCTCGAAGAAGGCGAGCTGCCTGCTGCTCTCTCGCTCACACCGGAGAACGTGGCGCCGCGCTGCTACGGGTGCGACAACCGTGAGCCGACGCTCACAGACCACCTCGTCGGCGAGTCGCAACCGGAGCCGCCGCGACCCGTCATGACCATCGACGAGCGGGTCGCGGCGCTCGACGACCAGCCTCTCGAGGAGCGCTGGGCGTTCTGGACGGAGCAGTTCAGCAAGTGTGTGCGCTGCTACGCCTGCCGCCAGGTCTGCCCGCTCTGCATCTGCGAGCGCTGCATCGTCGAGAAGACGCAGCCGCAATGGATCGAGTCGGCGGCGCACCCGCGCGGCAACCTGAGCTGGAACCTTACCCGCGCGATCCACCTCGCCGGCCGCTGCGTCGATTGCGGCGAATGCGAGCGCTTCTGCCCGGTCGGCATCCCGCTCAGCCTCATGAACCGAAAGCTGCAGCAGATCGTGCACGACCGTTACGGCTACACCGTGAGCGACGACCCCGAGAACGCGGCGCCGATCGGCGACTACCGCCTCGACGACCAGCAGGAGTTCATCAAGTGAGCGATCGCTTCTTCATCTCAGACGCGGATCTGCGTGGGCTGGCCGCGGACCTCCTCGGCGCGGGCACGGAAGTGATCGCGCCCGTCGCCACCGACATCTGCCAGTCGCCCTCAGCGATCGCCGCTACCGCGTGCACGCTCGACGGCTCGAAGATCGACATCGACTACACGCCGCTCACGTCGGCGGACGACATGGACCTGAGCCGCGGCCTGCCGCAGCTCTCGCTCAAGAGCTACTTCCTTCCCGAGCACGAAGCGCTGTGCCGCTGGCGGCAGAAGGGCACCACCGTGGAGGTCGTCGAGGTGCCGACCGAGTTCGCACCGCGCGTCGTTCTGGGCGCCAAGCCCTGCGACGCCGCAGCACTCGAGGTCGTCGACAAGGTGATGAACTGGGACTACGAGGACGAGCTGTGGAACGGCCGCCGCGCGGCCACCACAATCGTCAACCTCGCTTGTCCGGTCATCGACGACAGCTGCTTCTGCACCGCCGTCGGCGCGGCGCCGGACGACGTCAAGGGCGCCGACGGCCTGCTCACGCCGGTCGACGGCGGCTACGTGTTCGAGCCGTCGACCGACAAGGGACGCGCGCTGGCCGAGAGCCACAAGGCGCGCTTCAACGCAGACGTCCCCGCCGACACGCTCGGACGCCAGGCGGACGACGAGCGTGCCGCCGCACGCGAGCGCGTGGCCGGCAATCTCGAGATCGACGCCGCCTCCGTGCGCGACTGGATCGACACGCACTTCGAGGACCCGCTCCTCGCCCAGCTGGCGATCCGCTGCAACGGCTGCGGCGCCTGCACGAGCGTCTGTCCCACCTGCCACTGCTTCGACATCGTCGACGAGCAGGAGGGTGTGGGGCGCGGCTCCCGGCGCCGCTGCTGGGACACCTGCCAGGCGCCCACCTTCACCCTGCACGCCAGCGGCCACAACCCGCGCGACAACCAGCACGTGCGCTACCGCCAGCGCATCAACCACAAGTTCGCCATCTACCCGCTCAAGTTCGGCGAAGTGTTGTGCACCGGCTGCGGCCGCTGCACGCGCGTCTGCCACGCGGGGCAGGACCTCGTCGAGATCCTGCAGGCCATCGACATCGCGGCGCGCCGCCCGCGTGACGCCGAGCCCGCGGAGGCCGCCTCGTGAACATCTACCAGCCTTACCTCACCACGGTCACAGAGGTGACCGACGAGACGTCCGACACGCGCACGCTCCGCCTGGAGTTCCAGGACGACGCCGTGCGCGAGAGCTTCGCCTTCAAGGCCGGTCAGTTCGGCGAGTACAGCGTGTTCGGCGCCGGCGAGAGCACCTTCTGCATCGCCAGCTCGCCTACGCGCGAGGGCTACATCGAGTGCAGTTTCAAGGCCATCGGCAAGGTGACGACCGAACTGCGCGAGGTCAACGTCGGCGACACCGTTGGCTTCCGTGGCCCGTACGGCAACTGGTTCCCCGTCGACGACTGGAAGGGCAAGGACGTCGTGTTCGTCGCCGGCGGTATCGGTCTCGCGCCGGTCCGCTGCGTCATCTGGAACGTCCTCGACCGGCGCGACGAGTTCGGCGATGTGACCATCGTCTACGGCGCCCGCTCGGTCGACGACCTGGTGTACAAGCGCGAGCTGGAGGAGTGGGCCTCGCGCTCCGACGTCAAGACCGTCACCACGGTGGACCCGGGCGGCGAGACCAAGGACTGGACCGGCGAGGTCGGCTACGTCACGCCGGTCGTCGAGAAGACGGCGCCCAAGGCGGACAACGCCGTCGCCGTCCTTTGCGGCCCTCCGATCGTCGTCAAGCTCACGCTGCCCGTGCTCGAGCAGTTGGGCTTCTCCGAAGACGCCATCTTCACCACACTCGAGAACCGCATGAAGTGCGGCCTCGGCAAGTGCGGCCGCTGCAACATCGGCCCCGTCTACGTGTGCAAGGACGGGCCCGTGTTCACCGCCGCCCAGATGAAGCAGCTTCCGCCGGAGTTCTGAGCCGGGCGCTCCCGGCCGCTTCGGCGACGAGACACCCTGCCGCAGGCTCCGGGCCCGCCGGCAGGTGCACGTCGAGCCACAGGCCGGCGCGGCCGAGGGGGGCCGCGCCGGCCTTCGGGTCTCCTCATCCGGCGAGCCGCCGCCTGCGACGGGTCGCCCCAAGACGCCTGCCCACCTGAGACCGACCTCCGCGCGCCGCCTCCGAAGGGCCACGGACAGCCGTTACCTCAGTACCAAGCACGGGAACGGCAGAAGAGTCAGCAAGTCTAACCATGGTCCCTGGAGCGTCTCTGATGGACAGGATACAAGCGTTCTTCGACAGCTTCTTCGCGTGGCTGCCGAACCTCATCGGCGCCATCGTGATCCTCATCGTGGCGTACATCATCGCGCGCATCGTAGCCGGCATCGTCCGGCGGATCGCCGGCAGGACGAGGGTCGACCAGCACGTGGACAACAGCGTGGTCGGCGACTACAAGCGCAGCATGGCGCCGCGGCTCAGCGTCTCCAACCTGATCGCCGGAGTGGTGTTCTGGTTCGTGATGGGTACCGGCATCCTGCTGGCCATCGCCACGCTCCAGATCCCGCTCCTGGACAGCGCGATCGGCACCGTCGTCGGGTACCTCCCCAACGTGCTCGCCGCAGTCCTCATCCTGGCGGTCGGCGTTGCGATCGCCGGAGCCATCGGAGCCTTCGCGTCCCGGCTCGCCGGCGACACCATGCTCGGCAAGGTCGTCGGCACTGCCGTCCCGGTGGTCATCGTCGCCATCGCCATCTCCATGGCGCTGGTGCAGTTGCAGATCTCCCCGCCCATCGTGATCGTCACCTACGCGGTCATCCTGGGCGCCGTCAGCCTCGGTCTGGCCCTCGCCTTCGGGCTGGGTGGTCGTGCCGTCGCCGCCGACCTGCTGCGACGCGCCTATGACAAGACCGAGGAGGGCATGCCGCAGATGCGGGAGGAGGCAGAGCTCGTGCGCGAACGCACCGAGAGCGAGGTGCAGCGCGGCAAGGAGAAGCTCGACGAACGCAAGGCGGGTCCGGACGAGGAGGACATCGGCTCGCGCCGCGCGGCCTGACGGTCCTCTCACCCCAGAGCTCGGTGCTCTTACGGACCGAGCCTGGGTGTGCGGCGCGCCGGGGTGGTCCCCACCCCGGCGCGCCGTGTCCTCAGGTCTAGCCTGCGACGACCCTGCCCGGATCATCACCGTTCAGTCCGTCTGCGGGAGGTACTCCATGCGTGCGCCGTTGCTCATCCTGGCGCTGGCAGCGCTGACAGGCCTGGCATGGGCTACGCCGGCAGCCGCGCACGCGCCGCTGCGCACCGGCGGGAACGACAGCCTCGCAACGGCCACGGTGATCCCCGACCCAACCAAGTCATGGGCCCTCTACAATCGGCTGGCCGCCGACGACCAGGCCCAGTACTACCGCTTCCAAGCGACGGCCGGCCAGACGATCCGCCTGCACCTGTTCACGAGTCCCGCGGCGAAGGACGACGGCTTCGTCCCAAGCGTCGCGATCCTGGGGCCGGGCGTGAGTGGGGAGGACTCCCCGCCCGGCTTCGTGGAAGAGCCACCGGGCGCCGGCGCTCTGGTGCTGGCCGGGGAGCCGCCCGCCGGCGCCACCTACGAACCCTTCTCCCCGAGTGCTACGCGGGACGTGGCCGAGACCGACTTCGAGGTCCCGCGCGACGGCACGTACGTCCTCGTTGTCTACGCCGAGGACCGGGGAGGCCACTACGGCCTTGCCGTCGGCTCGCGCGAGTCGTTCACTCCGATGGAGTGGATCACGTCGCCCCTCTTCTTCGCGTCCATCTACGCCTGGGAGAGGCAGCCCCTGTGGCTCGTCTACCTCCCCGCCGCACTCGTGGTGGCAGGCGGCGGTCTTCTGCTGCTCCGCCGGCACCGGCGAGGGCGCCGAGTAGATCTGCCGGCCCGGGTCGCAGCCACTGCCGGCCTTCTGTTCGTGGCCTCCGGAGTGACGGTCGTCGTCCAGATGGTCGCAGCGCTGTTCTGGTCGTCGCCGACGGCCGCCGCCGCGGTCACCGTGGTGCTGGCCGCGCTGCCCGCCGCGCTCGGTACCGGCGTGCTCGTGCTTGCCCTGCGCCGGTCGGGCGAGTGGTCCCTCGGGTCCCGCCTGCTCCTCGCGGCGCTCGGCGTGGGCGGTCTCGCCCTGTGGGCGGGCTGGATGGTCGGGCCGGCCCTTGCCGTCGTGGCGGCAGTCCTGCCGTCCCGGGCACTGCTCGCCGACGAGCCCGGCGCGGCGCGATCACGCCCAGGCTGGAAGAACGCCGGGGACGCGGGACCTGAGACCGACCGGGCCGCGCGCGACCCTGAGACCGGACGGGTCCCAGGTTGAGCTCACCGGCTCCGGGCTCGTGCGGTTCCACGGCGTGCGACGCTCGCGGGCGGGTTGACCGCCGTCAATGGCGGTTCGCGCCCAAGTGGGTATCTTCGACCGCGTGAAGCGTCTCAAACCCACTCTGCTCGTCGCCTGCGGCTGGACGTCGCTCGGGCTGGGCGTCGTCGGATTCGTACTCCCCGTCCTGCCCACGGTGCCGTTCGTGCTGCTGGCCGCCGTGTGCTTCCTGCACGGCTCGGAGCGCCGGCACCGCTGGCTCGTCTCCCACCCGGTGTTCGGTCCTCCAGTCGCCGACTACCTGGCAGGTCGCGGTCTGCGTCCGCGCGCCAAAGCCGTTGCTCTCCTCGCCCTGTGGACAAGCGTGTTGCTGAGCGTCGTCGCCTTCGTCCCGCTGCTCGCGGCCGACGTCGCCCTGCTGGTCGTGGCGGCGGCCGTCAGTGTCTACATCCTCCGCCTGCCCACGCGCCGGGCGCAGTGAGGACGCTCGCGACACGGGCCGGACGCGGACGTGAGTGAAGGAGCGGATACGAAGAGCGCCTACTCAGGGAGGCGGCTGCCGGGCTCCGGATGACGTACTATCTCCAGGCACCTCGTGAGCGGAAGAGGAGAGTCGCGTGAGCAGATGGGACGGCGGAGACGGCACCACTGACCAAGTGCCGCCGGAGTGGCGCGCCGCGGCGGATGTGGTCGGCGCGCCCGGCCTCGTCACGCCGTGGCTCGACCGCTTCTACGACGCGGACGATGTGGCTCTCCTGCTGGCCGCGGCCAACGGCTCCCTCGAGGGTGTCGCCGAGGCGCGGCTCGAACGGGCGGTGCGACGCGCCGTCCTGGACCTCGACGCGGACGGCGCGCACTTGCCCGCCGACTTCCACGCCCGCCTCGAGATCTGGGCCATGTTCGAGGGCTGGAAGGACGTGCCGCTCGCCGTCCGCCGGCAGCTCGCCGACTGGGACGTCGACACCTACGCGGAGAGGATCCGTGCCGACGTCGAGGCGGTCCGCGACGGACGGTCCGGCGACTCCTACGAGGCGCGGTACACCTACCTCCTCCTCGACGAGGCCAAAGCCGTCGTCTCCGCCCAGGAGCGCATCTATTTGTGGCCCTGCGACTGCCGCTCGATCGTCGGCGCATGCCGCAAGCAGACGCACGTGTGCCTCCGTTTCGAGAACGACAGAGGGCTGGGCTGGGAGATCTCCCGCGAGCGTGCGTTCGAGATCCTGCTGCAAGCCGACAGGGCCGGGCTGATGCACACGGCTGACCTCCACGAGGATCCTGCCGCGAGTACGGCCATCTGCAACTGCTGCACCGACTGCTGCTACCCTCACCTGGCCGCTGGACGCCTCG
>DAIQNY010000029.1:0-20347 GCA_036788155.1 Actinomycetota bacterium
AAAACGCGGCAATCTGCTCGTTGATGCGCGCCGTCCGCTCCGGGCTCTGGTCGTGGTCGCGCCACCCCAACTACTTCGGCGAGATCGTACTGTGGCTCGGCGTCGCCCTCGTTGCGCTCCCGGTCCTGCGCGGCTGGCAGTGGATCACGCTGGTCTCGCCGCTGTTCGTCGCCTTCCTCCTGCTGCGCGTCAGCGGCGTCCCGATGCTCGAGAAGTCCGCCGACGGAAGATGGGGTGGTCAGCCCGAGTACGAGGAGTACAAGCGGCGGACCTCACTCCTCGTACCGCTGCCGCCGAGGCGAGAGGCGCCCGGCGACTGACGCGGAGCCGGGCGCCCGGGCTATGATGACGCACAGCACGACCCGGAGGCCCTGCTGAGCGACTTCTCATCAATCGCCCGCATCTATCGCCAGACCGCGACGGCTCAGAAGTCCGCCGCGGAGCGGTTGTTCTGGATGCTCCGCATAGCCCGCACGGACGACGTGCTCGATCTGGGCTGCGGTACCGGACACCTGGCACAGGAGGTCCGCGTACTCACAGACGGCCGTGTGGTCGGCATCGACCTCTCCCCGGAGATGATCCAGATGGCCCGCGCGGCGGTGCCGGAGGATATCGAGTTCCTCACCGGCGCCGCCGAGGACCTCGACATGCCCGAGGCGTTCGACGCCATCTTCTGCAACTCGGCGTTCCAGTGGTTCACCGACGCGCCGAGGGCTCTCGCCAACTGCTTCGCCGCCCTCCGGAGCGGCGGCCGGATGGCGCTGCAGGCGCCGGCGCACCGGGAGTACTGCCCGCAGTTCCTGCGCGCCGTCCGGACTCTGGCCGGCGATCCGCGCACCGCGGAGACGTGGCGTCGCTTCCGCAGCCCGTGGACCTTCTACGAGACCGCGGACGAATACGGCCACCTCTTCTCCGCCGCCGGTTTCGACGTGGTGGCGGCGGAGGTCGAGGAACTGCGTGAGCACACGACGCCGGAGCGCGCCCTCGAGATGTTCGAGTCCGGTGCGGCGGCCGGCTACCTCAACCCGGGCTGCTACGAGGTGCCCTGGCCCGAGGGGTACTCCGAGGCGGCGCGGGAGCTCATCCTGAACGACTTCCGCGCCCAGACGGCGCCCGGCGGGCTGCTCGAGCTGCTGTTCCACCGCGTGTACATCCTCGGACGGAAGCCATGACACCGTCGCCTGTGCGTCGCCACGTGCTCGCCTGGGCCGCGCTGCCGTTCATGGCAGCGGCCAACGGCGTCGTCCGTGATCTCACGTACGGCCGCCGGATGAGCAGGACCCAGGCGCATTCGCTCGCCGTCGCCCCGCTCGTTGTGAGCATCTGGGTCTACTCAGGGGCGTTGGCGCGGCGGTGGCCGCTGCCGGACAGCCGCTCGGCTGTGCGTGTCGGAGTCGCGTGGCTGGCCTTAACGCTGGTCTTCGAGACCGCTCTGGGTGCCGCCCAAGGCAGATCACGCCATGAGATCCTCGCGCAGTACGACGTCCTCGCCGGCAATCCATGGCCGCTCGTGCTCGTCGTCGTCGCGGCGGCTCCGGCGATCGCTCGCAGGCGGTGGCCGTGTTCCTGACGTCCGGTAACGACGGCTTCGTCGACGTCCTGCCGGGCATCCGGCGCAAGACGCTGAGCTACGGCGCGAAGACGCTGATGACGGAGTTCCGCCTGCTTGCCGGCGCTCTCCTGCCCCTCCACGACCACCCACAGGAGCAGACCGGCTACCTGGTGAGCGGCAGGCTCCGGCTCACCATCGGCGACGAGACGCACGAGGTGGCGCCGGGCGGCAGCTGGTCCATCCCCGGCGGCGTGCGCCACGGCGCCGAGGTACTGGAGGACGCCGTGGCTATCGAGGTCTTCGCCCCCGTGCGCCGCGACTACCTGCCCTGAGCGTTTGCGGGCCGCCCTCCCGGGAACCACAAGCGCGTCTGGAAAGCACGCGATCCGGGAGGATCGTCATGAGCGAGCAGGACTTCACCATCACCCGCGAGTTCGATGCCCCGCGCGAGTTGGTCTACAGGGCGTGGACTGACTGCGATCACTTCATGCACTGGTTCGCGCCCAGGGAGTTCACGACATCGCACTGTTCCATCGATCCCCGCCCCGGTGGGAGCTGGACGAGCGCCATGCGCTCGCCCGAGGGCAACGACTTCTACAGCAGCGGCACCTTCGTGGAGATCGACGAGCCCTCCGGGTTCATCATCGACGAAGGGTTCTCGGACGCGCAGGGCAACCGCGTCTCCGCCCAGGAGTATGGGATGAGCGACGACATGCCGAGTGAGGAGCGCATGACCGTGACGCTCGAAGAGCACGCGGGTCGCACCAGGATGACGGTGCGCCAGAGCATCCCGTCGGATGTCGCGGAGCGCAACGGAGCGCCGCAGGGCTGGCAGGAGACGCTGGACAAGCTGGACGCCTACCTGTCGGAACTGCAGCGCGGAGTGGAGACGGTCCACTGACGACGGGGCCGGCGTGGGGGCGCGGAATGGGCGTACGGGAGGCCGGCCAGGCGGACGTGGCGGTCCTGGCCGGCCTCATGATCGAGTTCTACGCGGAGGCCGGCCTCGCCCTGCACGCTGGGCGGGCCGCCGCCGCGTTCTCCGCCCTGCTCGCCGATCCCCGTGCGGGACGCGTCTGGCTGCTCGAGCGGGACGGCGTGGCGGCAGGAGAGCCGGTCGCTGCTCCGCCCGACGAGCGACCGGCCGCGGCCGCCGTCTCGCCCCTCGAGCTCGCGGCGACCGGACCACCCGCCGCCGGCTACGTCGTCGTCACCTTCGCGTACGCCATGGAGTACGGCGGCGCGGTCGCCGTAATCGACGACCTCTTCGTGCGCCCGGAGGCCCGCGGCGAGGGGTTCGGCGCAGCCGCTCTCGCCGCCGTCCGCCGGGCCTGCGAGGGTCTTGGGCTGCGCGCCGTGCGCGTCGAGGTCGGTGTGGACAACGTGACGGCCACGAGGGTCTACGAGAAGGCCGGCTTCGAGTCGCTCGCCGACCACGCGCTCATGGAACTGCGCCTGGCGCCGCCGCTGCACGAGCAGCACGCGGACGGGTAGCTCCGCCGGCCGCCGCCTTCTCCTCAGCGTTCGCCCGATGCTCTCGCCGCGTTTGCCGCGATTGCGTCGCGCAGATAGACGGCCATCCCCGGGCGGATCCTCTCGTACGTCGCCGTGAACCGCTCGTCCTCCACGTACATCCGCCCGAGGTGCTCGTGCATCTCGGGAGGGCAGGGGTAGAACCAGGTGTCGATGAGCAGCCGGTGCCGCTCTACCGCGTCCATTGCTCGCGGATCGTCCGGCGCGACGCCCGCGTCCATCAGCGCCGCGACCGCCTCGTTCACGGCGTCGCTCTCTGCCTTGAACCGCTTCCAGTCATCCTTCGTGTACCGGCGCGCACGGCGCGTCGACTCCCGGTAGGCGTCGGTCTCGCCCCAGCGGGCCTTAGCCTCGGCCTCGTGCTCGGCCGGGTCGAAGTCGCCGAAGACCTCGAACATGTCGGTGCGTTCCATCGGTATCCCTTCGTCCAGCGCTATCAGCGTCTTGTCGATGAGGGCGAGCATGGCGTCGAGCCGTGCAGAACGGCGCGCGAGCTGCGCGCGCTGCGCGCGCAGGACCTCGCGCCGGTCGAACCCGGGGTCGGCGAGCAGGTCGCGGATCTCGCCGAGCCCGAACCCGAGCTCGCGGTAGAGCAGGACCGTCTGCAACCGCTCCAGGTCCTGCTCCGTGTACTGCCGGTAGCCGGCCTCGCTGCGACCGGACGGCCGCAGCAGCCCGATGCGATCGTAGTGATGCAGCGCGCGCACGGTCACGTGGGCCAGCGCCGCCACCTCGCCGACCAGCAGTCCTCTCGCTCGCCCGTCGCCCATCGTTCCTCTCGGCCTCGCTGAGATCATCCGTCCGCTCGCGCCACGAGCGTAGAGCCTGACGCTACGTCAGGGTCAAGCACCTGTAGAGATGTTCCCTCCACGCAGCCCTCGCAGCCACCACAGTTAGCCGCCGCACGTCCTCGTCAACAACACGAGCAGGGCGGCGACGCGGAGGCAAGCCTCCGGCGCCCTGAAGCCCGACGAACGACAGGCCGTCAAGGAGGAGACATGGCACGAGAGATGTTCGTCAATCTCGCGGTGGAGGACCTCGCCCGCACGGCAGCGTTCTTCGACGCCCTCGGCTTCGCGTTTGACAGGCGTTTCACGGACGACGATGCGGCCGCCATGATCGTGGGGAAGGGCCGGTACGTGATGTTCCTGCGCCGGCCCTTCTTCGAGACGTTCACGGATGTGCGCCTCGCCGACGCGAGCAAGACCACGGAGGTGCTCGTCGCCCTCTCCGCCGAGAGCCGCGACGAGGTGGACGACCTGGTGACCAAGGCCAAGGCGCTGGGCGCCGTCGAGGCGCGCGAGCCCGAGGACCGCGACTTCATGTACTCACGCAGCTTCCACGACCTGGACGGTCACGTCTGGGAGTTCGTCTGGATGCATCCCGACGCGGAGCCGCTGGCGGAGCCGGGAGCCGATCCTGATGCGTGACGCTGCGGCCTGAGCATCCCGGAGGGGAACCGTCCGCGGTCGCGTCGAATATGGCCGGAGGTGCCGGCGGCAGACCCTGCGCGCCCCGCGACGGAGCGCCGGCGAGGACGACGGCTCCAGGAGTACATGCCGCATGAGACAGATCCTGTGCTACGGCGACTCGAACACGTGGGGCGCCGATCCGGCTGACGACACGCGTCGTCTCGACTGGTCCACCCGCTGGCCGGGGGTGCTGCAACGCGAACTGGGCGGCGGTGTCCATGTCGTCGAGGAGGGCCTCGGGGGGCGTACGACCGTGTACGACGACCCGATGGCGCTCCATCGGAGCGGCAAGGATCTCATCGGCGTGGCACTGGAGTGCCACGCGCCGCTCGATCTGGTCGTCCTCATGCTCGGGACCAACGACATCAGCTACGCGCACCTGACGGCGGCCGACGCGGGCCGCGGAGTCGCGGAGCTCGCCCATCTGGTCCAGCGCAGCGCGGCCGGGCCGGCAGGGCCCGACGGCCCGGCTCCTCGCGTACTCCTGGTGTGCCCGCCGCCCGTGGGCCCCTTCCACGACAACTGGCGTCCCGAGCTGTGGGCGGGCGCGGACGTGAAGTCACGCGCGCTGCCGCCGGCCTTCGCGCGCGCGGCCGCCGAGCTCGGCGTGCCCTGGCTGGATGCGGGAGAGCTCATCACGACCAGCTCGCTGGACGGCTGGCACCTGGAGGCCTCGCAGCACGAGCTGCTCGGGGTGGCCGTCGCCGCCCGAGTCCGCGAGCTGCTCGTGGACTGAACGGCGCTCGACCCGGCAGCGACAGACGTCGCGCCGTGCCCCTACCGATGCCGCCATCATGAGTCGGGTTCCGGTTGACGGCTCACAGAACAGTTGATACGTTTTCTCAACACCGTTGAGAGGACTTCTCAACTTGAGCCATGGGAGCCACGGGTGACCGACCCCCAGCCGACGCACGACATCGAAGCCGTGTTCCACCAGAAGGGCATCCCCTTCACCCGCCAGCGACGGCAGATCTGGGAGTTCTTCGCCGGCGCCGACCGCGCAGCCACGATCACGGAGACGGCCGACGCCCTCAAGGGCGACGGCGTCGGCCAGGCCACCGTGTACCGCACGGTCCAGCTCTTCAACGACCTCGGCCTGCTCGCGCGGGTCCAGGACGGTCAGGGCGAGCTCTGTTACATCGCCCCGCCCATCGGTCACAGCCACCCGCTGGTCTGCGGCGTGTGCCGGCGAGTCGTCCGCTTCGACGGAGAGGGCGACCTGACCGCTCTCGAGGCGTTGCTGGCTGCGGAGACCGGCTTCAGCATCTACGGCCACCACCTCGAGGTGTACGGCATCTGTCCCTCCTGTCAGACGACCCGGCGGGAGGGCGACCATGGCGAGTGACGCGCCGCGGACCAGCGTTCCGTCCGCCAACGGCCGGTCTGACGGCGCGTCGCTCGCCGCTCCTCCCGCCGCCGTGTCAGGCAACGTCGCCGCGTCGAGCGCCGGTCCCCCCGGCGCCGGACCGGACCCCATCGCCGGCGCCCGCGTGTTCGTCTCGTGGAGCGGCGGCAAGGATGCGTATCTTGCGCTGCAGCGCGCCGTGCGCCGCGGCGCCGAGCCGGCCGCCCTCGTCTGCATGCTGCACGAGGGCGGCGAAGTGAGCCGGGGGCACGGCCTGCCGCTCGCGCTGCTCCAGGAGCAGGCCGCCGCGCTCGGCGTCCCGCTCGTGACACGCGCCACCACCTGGGAGGACTACGAGGCCGCGTTCGTCTCGGTGCTCCACGGACTCCGCGCCAAGGGCGTGCAGGCCGGCGTGTTCGGCGACATCGATCTGCAGGCCCACCGCGACTGGGTCGAGAACGTGTGCGAGCTGTGCGGCCTCGGCTCGCATCTGCCGCTCTGGCAGGAGCCCCGCCGACGGCTGCTCGACGAGTTCCTCGCCGGCGGCCGCGCCACCATCGTCGCGGTCGACTCGTCCAGACTGGGCGCGGAGTTCCTCGGTCTCCAGTTGGACGACGGCGTCATCGCCCGCCTCGAGGCCGCCGGGGCCGACGCCTGCGGCGAGGAGGGCGAGTACCACACCATGGTCGTCCAGGCCCCGCTCTTCTCGCGCCCCGTCGCGCTCGCATGGGACGGTGTGCACGAGCGCGACGGCCACCACGTCCTGCGTTTCGTCACGACACCGCCACCGGCGCCGCCCGCCGAGTCGCCTGCGTAAGCCCGCCACCTTCTGAAGGGAGCCACCACCGCCATGTCCACCACCCGTTTCGGCCGCCTCACCGCGGCGCTCCTCCTCCTTGCCGTCCTGTCTCTGGGCGCAGTCGTCCTGACCGCCTGCGGCGCGGACGACGAGACCGGTACCGCCGCGAGCTCGCCGTCAGCCGTCGCTGACGGCCCGATCACCGTCACCGACGACTCCGGCGTCGAGGTCACCCTCGACGAGCCGGCCGAGGCGATCGTCAGCCTCGCGCCCGCCAACACCGAGATCGCGTACGCCGTCGGCGCCGGCGACAAGATGGTCGCCGGCACCAGCTACGACGACTACCCGGAGGAGGCGAAGGCTCTCCCCAAGATCGGTGACTTCGCCAACCCCAACGTCGAGAAGATCGCCTCGTACTCGCCGGACCTGGTCCTGGCGGCCGGCGGCATCCAGGCCGACCTGCGCGAGCAGCTTGAAGGCCTCGACATGACCGTGTACGTGGTCGACCCCAAGACCTACGACGGCGTCATCGCCACCATCGAGAACATCGGCAAGCTGGCCGGCACCGATGCCACGGCCGCCGCCGTCACCGACGCCATGACTGCCGCCCAGATGGACGTCCAGGCAGCCGTCGGCGACTTGCCCACGGCCACGACGTTCCTCGAGATCTACAGCGAGCCCCTCATGACCGCCGGCAAGGACACGTTCATCGACGACATGATCACCATCGCCGGCGGCGAGAACATCGGCGCCACGGCGGGCAGCGGGTTCCCCAACTTCAGCACCGAGGTGCTGGTCAAGACCGACCCGGCGGTCTACATCGCCGACTCCGGGTCCATGAGCGAGCCCGGCGACATCAGCACGCGCGCGGGCTTCGCCGAGCTCACCGCCGTCAAGGACGGCAAGGTCTACGTGATCGACGACAACATCATCGCCCGGCCCGGCCCGCGTCTGGCCGACGGCCTCCGTACGCTGGCCGGCTACATCCATCCGGAGGCCGAGACCGCCCAGTGAGCGACCTCGCCGACACCGGCATCGGGCGGGCGGCCCCCCTCCGCAGGGCCGCCCGCGCCGACGTCTGGCCGGGCATCCTCCTGGCCGCCGCCGTCCTCGTGGTGTGCGTCATGCTGGCGCTCGCCCTCGGACCGGCTTCGTTGTCGCCGGGACGCATCTGGCACCTCCTGCTGGCAGGGCCCGTCACGGGCGATCTCGACAACGCCATCTTCTGGCAGATCCGCATGCCTCGCGTGCTCGTTGCAGCGCTTGTCGGGGCGGCGCTCGCCGTCGCCGGCGTGATCCTTCAGGACCTGTTCCTGAACCCGCTCACCGACCCGTACGTCACCGGCGTCTCCTCGGGCGCCGCGCTGGGCGCCACCATCGGCATCGTCCTCCACTTCAGCAACCTGCCCTGGATGACCGTGCTCGCCATCGTCGGCGGCCTCGGGACGCTGACGCTGGTGTGGATGGCGGCCCGCCGTCGCGGGCGGATCGACATCTTCGTCCTCCTGCTGGCCGGCGTCACCATCTCCTACCTCGCGAGCGCAGTGGTCACGGTGCTCATGATCAAGGCGAACGAGGACATGCACGCCATCGTCTACTGGCTCATGGGCAGCTTCTCCGGGCGCGGCTGGAGCGACGTGGAGATCGCTCTCGTCACCGTCCCGTTCATGGCCGCGCCGCTGTTCTTCACGCGCGAGATGGACATTCTGCTGCAGGGGGAGAAGCGTGCGCTCGAGCTCGGCGTGGAGGTCGAGCGCACGAAGCGCATGCTGCTCGTCACGGCCGGCGTGCTGACGGCGCTGGCCGTGTCGGTCAGCGGCATCATCGGGTTCGTCGGCCTGATCGTGCCGCACATCGTGCGCCTCCTGGTCGGTCCGGGACACCGCGGGCTGCTCCCGGTCTCTCTGCTGGCCGGCGCGTCCATGATGGTCGTCGCCGACCTCCTCAGCCGCACCGTGGTCTCGCCCAACGAGATCCCGGTCGGCGTGGTCACCACCTTCGTCGGCGCGCCGCTGTTCGTGTACCTGCTGCGGCGCGGGAGGCGCGCCTGATGGCGCGCGAGGTCAAGCAGCCGGCCGCCGCCGGCGACTCGACCGCTGCGCCGCTCGTCGCCCTGCGCGGCGTCGACTTCGCCTACGACGAGCGGCCGGTGCTGCGCCGCATCAGCTTCGAGCTGCGGCCCGGCGACTTCGTCGGCATCGTCGGGCCCAACGGCAGCGGCAAGTCGACGCTGGTGGACCTCATTGACGGCATCCACCAGCCCACGTCGGGCGAGGTGCTCATCAGGGGCCGCCGTACGGACCGCTACCGGCGTCGCGACATGGCTCGCGAGGTCGCGCTCGTGCCGCAGCACTTCGACCTCGACTTCGACCTGGCCGTGCGCGAGGTCGTCGAGATGGGCGCCTACTGCCGCGGCAAGGACGCGGCGGCCTGCCGCGACCCCGAGCAGATGCTCGCGCGTCTCGGGGTCGCCGAGCTGGCCGCGCGCCGCTTCTCGGAGCTGTCCGGCGGCGAGAAGCAGCTGGTGGTACTCGCCCAGGCCCTGATGCAGCAGGCGCCGCTGCTGTTGCTCGACGAACCCGCCTCGGCACTCGACGTCTCCCATCAGCTCCGCCTGTTCGACCTGCTCAAGGAGCTCAACGCAGATGGTCTCACCGTGCTGTGCATCCTCCACGACCTCAACCTGGCGCTGCACTACTTCGACAAGCTCCTCGTATTGAGCGATGGGGAGCTGGCCGCGTTCGGTCCGCCCGACGACGTGCTGCGGCCGGAGGTGGTCGAGGCCGTGTACGGCGTGCGGGCCTACCTGCACCGGCACGCCGGACGCACGTACCTGACCTTCTCACCCCGGCTCCGGGGCGAGCGTCGCGGCCGCGTGCATCTGGTCTGCGGCGGCGGCACCGGTGCCGGCATGATGCGCGAGCTGGTCGACGCCGGGTACGAGGTCACTGCCGGCGTCCTCAACGCGCTGGACACCGACGAGGAGACCGGCGACGAGCTCGGTCTGCGCATGGCCGTCGAGGCGCCCTTCACGCCGGTCGGCGACGCGGCTCACGCCGAGAATCTGGAGCTCATGCGCGCCGCAGACCTCATCGTCGTCAGCGCCGTCCCCGTGAGCCACGGCAACGCGCGCAACATCGACGCCGCTCGTGAAGCCCTCGCCGGCGGCACCCCCGTCTGGGCAGACGAGGGAGTGCGGGCCAACGACTTCGCCGGCGCGACGGCTGCCCTCGCGGCCGCCGGCGCGCAGTTCTTCGCCGGCGAGCAGGCTCTGCTGGCGGCCGTCCGTAGCCGTAGCCTGGGCGACGGCCACGCCCCGCTGGTGAGTCCGGCGGCCGAGCGCGTCGCCGCGCCCGCCGATCTGGAGCCCCGGCCGCCGGGGGCGACCGGCTAGGGAGACGGGGCGGTCGAGTCGTTCCGGCCGCGCCCGCCCCGCCTCCCTGCACCACCCGGGGCGTCCCCCCAGTACGCGCCCCGGCAGCCGGACGGCGGCCTCCCCGGCCGCGCCGCCCGGCCAGGCGGCTCGCGTCCGCGAAACGCGGCCGTCGCACCTCGAGCGAGGGCGACCGCAAGCGCTCTCGCCGACTCTGCGCGAGGGCGACCGCAAGCGCCCTCGTGACTGAGGCCGGGGCGGGTATCGCCTCCCGACGCCCGCCCCGGCCTGCGAACTTGACCGCAGGTCCGGGTCAGGTCACGATGAAGACGGTGGAAGGGGCATCACCACGCCGCCCGGCGGCACTGCCACATCCTTGGGAGGATCCGTGAGACGCTTCGTGTGGGCTCTTGCGCCCGTCGCTCTGCTGCTCTTGTCCAGCACACCCGCACTCTCGATGCCGAGCACCGGCGGCGTGCCGGTGAGGACCGCAGATCCGCCGCCGGCCGCGCACGCCGCCTGGACGGTGGCCCTGTACGTGGACGCCGACAACGACCTCGACAGGATGTGGAGGCGCTTTGACGCGCCGGAGTTGCGCCGCCTGCCGCTGGACCCGAGGATCAACGTCGTCGCCCTCGTGGACCACAAGGGCCGCGGCCAGATCGAGCTCGTCCGGTTCGGCGGGGGGACCGCGACGGTGCTCGCCCGGTACCCCGAGCGGAACTTCGGCAGCCCGGCATCCCTCACCTGGTTCCTGCGCAAGATGCACACCCTGTTTCCGTCAGACAGGCTCGTGGTCGATCTCTGGGACCACGGCAGCGCCTGGGCCGGGATCTGTTGGGACGACACCTCGAACGACTGCCTCACTCTCGCCGAGCTTCGGCGGGCCCTCACGTCGGGGGGTGTCGCCATCGACCTCCTCGCCTGCGACACGTGCCTCACCGCGGATGCGGCGTTCGCCTATGACGTTGCGCAGACGGGGGTCGCGGACTATCTCGTCGCTTCGGACGAGATGGTCCCGGGCGACGGCTTCTGCTACGACGCCATGCTCCTGCCGCTCTTCACGGATCCCGCACGACCGACCGGGGACGTCGCGGTCGCCATGGTGGACGGGTACCAGCGGTACTACTTCGGGATCGAGTTCCTTGCGCCCACGACTCTCTCGGCCGTCGACCTGGCGCGCGTGCGGGAGATGCGCCCGGCACTGTCCCGCTGGACGAAGGCCCTGCGGGCCGCGCTGCCCGCCGAAGGTCCGCGCCTCGCCCTGGACCTGCGGCGCAGCCCGTGGGCGGTCATGACGTATCAGGTGGACCTCGGGGCGGCCGCGGCCAGGATCGCAGTCGACGGGTGGGTCGTGAGTGACGAGCTCCGGGCCGCGTCGGCGGCCGTCGCAGAAGAGGTGCGGGCCGCGGTGCTGGCCGCGTCGGGGAGTCCGGACGTCAAGCGGGAGACGGGACTCTCCGCGTGGTGGGGCGTCGGGCGCGAGTGGACGCGGTATCGGAGGGACTTCCGCCGCGACACCTTGTTCGCCGGGGACACAGGCTGGTACGCGCTGCTGCGGGCCGTCGACGAGATGCGTCCCCGCCAGACGTGGCTCAGCGCGGCCGCCTGGAGGGACGTCGTCCAGCTCAACGACGTCGTCTTCACGGACGTCCTCCACGGCAGGGCCGTCGGGTACGCCTCGTCCTGGGGCTGGGCGACGGCGGTGATGCTGCGCACCAGTGACGGCGGGGTGACCTGGTCTGTGGAGAGGAGCGCCGAGTCCAGCGGCGTCTACACGCGGCTCGCGGCGCTGGGCAAGCGGTTCGTCTCTGTCGGCTCGTCCGGCAGCAACGCGGCGCGCCTCGTGAAGGTCGGCGGCGGCAGGCGGCCAACGAGCGTGAGACTTCCGTCCACGACGTACTTCTTCGATATCGACGCGGCCGGCTCGACGCTCTGGGCGAGCGGCGAACGGACGTTGCTGGCCAGCCTGGATGGCGGGAAGCGCTGGGA
Source organism: Actinomycetota bacterium (assembly GCA_036788155.1). Classification (GTDB taxonomy): domain Bacteria; phylum Actinomycetota; class Thermoleophilia; order UBA2241; family UBA2241; genus CAIXSE01. The sequence goes on from DAIQNY010000029.1 coordinate 12,067, forward strand.
CCGCCTGAGCGCGGCGCCCGCAGCGCGCCTCACCTCCGCCGCCCTCGTGGACGACGCGCATGGGTGGGTCGCCGCCGAGGACCTCGCCGCCGACGGCAGCACCATCTACGGGACGGCGGACGGCGGCGCCTCGTTCGAGCCGCAGGTCTCCCTCCCCGGCGTCTCGCTGCGGTGCATCTGCGCGCTCAGCACCGCACAGGCCTGGGCGTGCGGAGGAGACCGCCTGGGCGGGAACGGTGTGATCCTGCGGACCGGAGACGGCGGCACGACCTGGACGCCGCAGCTGCAGGGGGCGGACGTGCCCCAGCTCGCGGACGTCTGGATGCGGGACGAGCTCACCGGCTGGGCCGTGGGCGACCAGGGAGCCGTGTACATGACGGTGGACGGCGGGAGCACGTGGGAACGCAGCTCCAGCGTCCCGTCGGCGGGCGACCTCAAGGCCGTGACCTTTGCGGACGCCCGTCACGGCTGCATCGTCGGCGGCGCCGACGACATTCTCGTCACCGCCGACGGGGGAGCGACCTGGCTTCGCGGCGACGCCGACGACCCCGCGCACCCGACGCCCTCGTGGAGGCCTCCGCAGCGGCTGCCGCGCTGACGGCGGCGGGCGGCAGCGCCGCCGCCGTCAGCCGAGCAGTTCCCGCAACTCGGCCGCGACCGCGCGGTCCTGCTGCGCGGTCTTGCCGAACAGCCTGGCGTCGAGCTCGAGTGCGTCCGCGCACTGCAGGGCGAACTCCTCGTGATAACGGGCCGCATCCTCCTCGGCCAGCGCGAGCTGCTCCACCGCGGCCGGCCAGCTCGTCGCCGGCTCCGCGTCGAGGGTGCCGAGATACGGCGCTCCCTCGAGCTTGCCGGCCGGCGCCGTGGCCTTGTCGCCCGGCACGCCCTGCCTGGCGAGCAGCTTCTGGACGCGGTCGTCGTGCGTGCAGGAGATCTCTTCGAGCTTGTCCTGCCACTCCTGGGTGGGCGCGAGCACCCCGGCCGCGGCCGCGAAGTCGGCGCACGCCTGCTCGGCCTCGAGCGCGAACCTGAGGGCGGCGCCGAATCCTGTGATCTCCGGGAAGTCGTGAGCCACGTCGATCTCCTTTTGGTAGTGTCGTCGCCGACGTTCCTACCCGGTCGCGCCCGTTTCACGACCTGACGCCTCGCCCCGTCGCGTCCGCACCCTCGACGGGCGCGCACGAGAAGGGGGCGGAGGGCAGGCTCGCCTGCCCTCCGCCCCGTCACGCTCGGGACGCTCTGTCAGCCGGATCAGCGGTTGACGGTGCCCTCCCAGGTGCTCACGAACTTCTGCTTCTTGTCGGCCTCCGTGAACCAGCGCGTGGTGACGCACTTGGTCTCGGTGAAGAACTGGAAGCCGTCGCGACCGAACACGTGGTTGTCGCCGAAGAAGCTGTCCTTGTGGCCGGCGAAGGGGAAGAAGCTGACCGGCACAGGGATGCCGACGTTGATGCCGACCATGCCGGCGTGCGTGCGGCGGGCGAACTCGCGGGAGTAGTAGCCGCTCTCGGTGAAGACGCACGACCCGTTGGCGTACGGGTTGTGGTTCATCAGCTCGATGCCCTCTTCGAAGTCGTCGACGCGCTTGATGTAGAGGATCGGGCCGAACGACTCCTCACGGCCGCACTCCATGTCCGGACCGACGTGGTCGAAAATGGTCGGGCCGACGAAGTGACCGCCGTGCAGCTCGGGCGGCAGCTGCTCGTTGACCGTCCGGCCGTCGAGGATGAGCTCGGCACCCTCCTCGAGACCCTTCTCGATCCAGCTCGTGACGAACTTCTTATGCGACTCGCTGACGACGGGCCCGAGCTCCGTGGTCGGCAGCGTGGCATCGCCGACGACCCGCTCCAGGGCGAACTTCTTCATGTAGCCGATGAACTCGTCGGCGACCTTGTTTTCGACCACGCACACGGGCAGCGCCATGCAGCGCATGCCGGCGCAGCCGAAGGTGGAGTTGATGATGCCGCGGGCGGCGCGCTCGAGCGCGGCGTCGGCGAGCACAAGGCCGTGGTTCTTGGCCTGCGTCTGTGCCTGGACGCGCTTGCCGTGCGCGGCGGCGATGGAGTACACGTGCTTGCCGACCGGCGTGCTGCCGACGAAGCTGACGCCGCGGACGGCCGGATGCTTGAGCAGGACTTCAGCCTGCTCCTTCTCGGCCGTCACCATGTTGACGACGCCCTTGGGCAGGCCGCACTCATACAGCATGTCGAGCAGCAGGTGGCTCGTCAGCGGCACCGGGTTGGCCGACTTGAGGACGAAGGTGTTGCCGCAGGCGATGCAGATGGGCAGCATCCAGCCGAACGGGATCATGGCGGGGAAGTTGAACGGCGCGATGCCGGCGAACACGCCGAGCGGCTCGCGGTAGCTGACCGTGTCGTGGCCGGTCGACACGTTCATCAGGCTCTCGCCCTTGAGCAGCATCGGCGCGCCGACGGCGATGTCGATGGCCTCGATGATCTTGATGACCTCGCCGCGGGCCTCGTCGAGGTTCTTGCCCAGCTCGGTGCTGACCAGCGTGGCGATCTCGTCCATGCGCTCGATGAGCTTGGGACGCCACGTGAACAGGATCTCGGTGCGCTTCTGGATGGGCATGCTCGCCCAGGCCGGGTACGCCGCGTTGGCCGACTCGATGGCCTCGGTGACCTCGGCCTCCGTGCACATCGGCGTGCGCGCTATCACTTCGCCCGTGTTGGAGTTGGTGATGTCGACCCACGTGTCGCTCTTGGACTCGCGCCACTCGCCGTCGACCATGTAGCCGAGGGTCTTCACCTCAGTTTGGGTCTGAGCCATCTCTCGTCCTCTCCCTGGATAGGGGGTTGCCTGGCGTGCGTCAAAGGAGTCTAATCAATCAGATGATTAACTTCAACTACCGGAAGGGTACCCGGCAGTGACCGAACGAGAGCCTGACGAACGAAGCACAGCCGGCGCCCGGCGGGCGGAGCCGTCTGCCGTCACCGCCTCGAACGACCCTCGACAGGGGATGACCCAGCCGGCGCTCAACATCCTGCATGCCGCACAACGGATCCTCGTCGAGAAGGGATTCTCCGGGCTCACGCTGCGGGCGATCGCCGCGGAGTCCGGCGAGAACTCGGCGATGGTGCAGTACTACTTCGGGAACAAGGAAGGCCTCGTCAAGGCCATGATCGACTCCGTGTTCCGCGACGATCAGCAGGAGGCGGCCGACGCCCTGAGTTCGGTGCCTCACGAGGATTGGCTGCCACGGTTCGTCGATGGACTGCGCAGGATCAGCGAATCGCGTTCGTTCCGCGTCTTCTTCGATGTCCTGCCGTACGCGCTGCGCAACGAGGGCCTCCGCGGCCGTATGGCGCGCGCCTACGACTCGTACCGCCGCATCAAGCGCGACTGGCTGTGGAGCGAGGAGGCGGTGGCACAGCCGGGCCCTGAGTCCGCTCCGGGGCCGGCCGCCGGGGCGCCGGCCCCGAAGGAAGAGGAGGTCATGCTCGGCGTGGCGGAGCTCATGACCGCGGTCGTCGACGGCCTGGCCATCCAGGAGGCCATCGACGACGAGTTCGACATGCGCCGGGCCTACGCCGTCCTCGAGTTCCTCCTGCAGCGCTCGCTGCCGGAACTGCTCGAGACCGGCCTGGCCGAGCCTGCCCGACGGGGATAGGGGCGCCGGGCTCGTCCGCCCGGCCCGCCGTCAGCTCTCCTGCCCGCGCTCCCGTCCGCTGCCGTCCTGCGACAGCAGGAGCAGCGTCACGTCGTCCTCGAGGATGCGCTCGCGGCCGCCCTGTACGCCGTCCACGAGCGCCCGCAGGTCGTCGGGGCCGGTCGCCCGCGTGAGCCACAGGTCGGCCACCGCCGCGCGGAGCCCCTCGAGGCCGAGCCTCTCCTTGGAGCCGGGCGCCAGCCGTGCCTCCATCAGGCCGTCGCTGAAGAGCAGCAGACCCCACTCCTCCGGCAGCGTCACCTCGTGCGGCGCCCAGTCGCCGTACTGCTCCACGCCGAGCATCATCCCGGGGGTGTGGTCGAGCTGGACGACCTCGTCGGCGAGGAGGAGCGGCATGGGGTGGCCGGCGTTGACGAACCGGGCGCGCCGGCCGGCCGCGTCGATCTCGACCGCGCAGACGGTGGCGAGCAGGCCGAGGCCCAGCTCTCCCTGCTCGGCCCGCTCGCTCTCGTCCAGCGTCAGGCTGTTCAGCGTCTTCATGTTGGCCTGGAGCGACGCGCCGCGCAGGGCGAGAGCACGCCAGGCGGCGCGAAGGCTGGCGCCCAGCGCCGCCGCGTCGGGGCCGTGACCGGTCACGTCGCCGATCACCGCGGCCACCGATCCGTTCTGTCGCGTCACGGCGTCGATGAAGTCGCCGCCAAGCAGCATGCGGCTCTCGCCGGGCCGGTAGTGCGTGGCGACCTTGATGTGATCGGTGGTCACATTGACGCTCGGCGAGAGGCTCGCCTGGAAGCGGCGGTAGAGGGCGGCCACCTCCTGCTGCGCCTGGACTCGCTGGGCTTGCGCCAGCGCCACCGCGGCGTGCTCGGCGAAGCGCTGCACCACGCCGAGCTCACCACGCTCAGGCTCGGGCCGGCGCTCGGCCCAGCTCATGGCGAGCAGGGCCACGGGCTGCTCGTCGAGGAGCACGGGGGCGCGGATCGCCGAGACCTGTCCCGGATCGGCCGTGATGGCACGCGGCATGCGCGGTCCGAAGGGTTCGCCGATGTCGGGGATGAACTGCGGCAGGAGACTCTCGGCGAGCTCCTCCTGCAGTTCGAGTGACGGTTCCATGACCCGCCGCTCCGGCGTGTTGCGGAGGTAGGGCGAGCGCGCCAGCAGACGCAGCCGGTCGCCCTCGATCGCGAAGAGAGCCACGAGGTCGCAATCGAAGGTCTCGCGGGCGACGTCGCAGATGGCCCGCGCCACCGAGGGGGGGCCGCCGCGGGCGTGGAACAGCGGCGTGGCGCCAACCACGCGGTCGAGCGCGTCGCGCGAGCGATGCGCCTGGTCGAGCGACCGTGCCACCTGGGCGCGGTAGCGGTCGCCCAGCAGACCCACGCCCAGACCGGCGGCGAGCCAGACGAGGATGACGGCGCCTGTCGTGGCGCCCTGCACGAGCCAGCGGTCGGAGATCGCGATGAGGTCGTAGGCCACACCGCCCACCAGCGCGAGCGCTCCGCCGACTCGCGGGCCGCCCGACACCGCGCCGGCCGCCACGGCCAGGGAGACGAGCGCCGCGGGCAAGCCGATGAAGTGCTGTTCCAGGTTCACGAAGTGGAAGGGGATGAGGAACAGCACGATGACGACCGCGCCCGCCAGGAACAGCTGGATCGGGCGCGCCCGCAGGTACTCCGCGACCGCGAGGAGTCGCGAACGTACCGGGCCGAACGTGTCTGTCGGTCGGGAACCTGGCATCGGGTCAGGCGGTCCCGGCCCCGGGACCGCAGGTCAAGCTCGAGTCAACTGTACTTCACGCGCGGGTCGAGCCATGTGTAGGCAAGGTCTACTACGAAGTTGCTCACCGTGACAAGCAGCGCGGCGAACAGGACGGTCCCCATGATCATCGGCAGGTCCTGTGACTGGATCGCCTGGAAGGCCTGTCCGCCGATTCCTGGGATGCCGAAGACGATCTCGAGAACGAGCACTCCGCCGAGGAACCAGCCGACGTCCATGCCCAGCAGCGTGACGATCGGGCTCCAGGCGTTGCGCATGATGTGCCGCCACACGACGGTCCTCTCGGGGAGGCCCTTGGCCCTGGCGGCCTTGACGTAGTCCGCGTTCAGGATGTCGAGCATGCTGCTGCGCAGCAGTCGTGAGTACCAGGCGGCGCCGGTGAGGCCCAGAGCGAGACCCGGCAGGATGCCGTACAGCGGGGCCGTCCACCCTTCGTAGCCGCCCAGCGGGAAGATGGGCCACTGGAAGGCGAACACGTAGAGAAGGAGCATGCCCAGGAAGAACATCGGCATGCTCAGGAACAGCAGACTGAGCACGGTGAACAGGCGATCCCGGATCCCGTACTGCCGCAGGGCGCTGGTCATGCCGATCGGGATGCCGATGAGTAGCTCGAAGAAGATGCCGAAGAACGCGACCATGACGGTGGCGGGGAACCGCTGCAGGATCGCGGTCGCTACAGGGAGCTGGGTCTCGTAGCTGTAGCCCATGTCGCCCCGCACGAGGTGCCACATGTACACGGCGTACTGGCGGTAGATGGGCAGGTCGAGACCCAGCTCGTGGCGGATCTTCGCCAACACGTCGGGGGTGGCGTGCGTGCCGGCGATGCTCTTGGCGGGATCGGCCGGCACAGCGAAGAAGAGCAGGAAGGTGATGAGGCTCACGAAGAAGAGCACCACCACCATCCAGAGCAGTCTGCGCACGACGTACTTGCTCATCACTCGCCGCCCGTCTTCCAGTACTCCTGGAAGGTGTGGACCCATACGGGGTGGACGTAGACACCGCCGGTGGTCTCTCCATGCAGCCCGTTCCAGACCGGCTGGCACAGTGGGACGACCGGCGCGTCGGCCATGATGAGCTCCTGCATCTGCTCGAACAGACCGACGCGCCTGGCTGGGTCGAGCTCGCTCGCCGACTGCGCGAACAACGCGTCCACCTCGGCGTTCTGGTAGAAGCTCGCGTTGGCGCCGCCGTCGACCGGGTCGGTGAACAGCGGCCCGATCCAGTCGCTCGGGTCCGGGAAGTCCTGATACCAGTCGCCGAGCCCCAGGGCGGCGTGGCTGTCCCTGCGGCCGATGGCATCCCAGTACCCGTCACGCGGCAGTTGCCTGAGGTCCACCCGGATCCCGACCGCCTCGAGGTCGGCCCGGATGCTCTCCGCCAGCGCGGGGAACGGGCCGACGGCGTGCGTGAAGAACGGCGCTGCGAAGCCGTCGGGGTACCCGGCCTCGGCGAGCAGCCGTCTCGCCTCTTCCGGGTCGTACTCGTAGAAGCGCGCGCCGGCCTGATGCCCGGGCATGCCGTCCGGGTAGAGCTGTCCGAGGACCTCTCCCTGCCCGGCCAGCAGCTTCCGGATCTTCTCCTTGTCGACGGCATGGTTGACGGCCCGTCGCACTCGCTCGTCGGTGAACGGCTCCTCCAGCACGTTCATGAATACGTAGTACCAGGCGATCTGGGGGGCGCTCACGACGGCGTCTCGCCACGCGGGGTCCTCGGCGATGCGGGGGTGGTCCACGGCGGGGATGCCGTCGCCGAGTACATCCACATCGCCGTCCTCCATCTTGAGCAGCGCCGTCCCGGGAGTGCCCGCGAAGTCGAAGCGCATCTCGTCGACCCACTGGTCGTCATCGCCCGACCAGTACTCGTTCCGGACCGCCGTGAGGGACTGGTCGGGACGCCAGTCCGAGACGACGTAGGGGCCGGTGCCGAGCGGCCTGCGGCCTATGGCCTCGCCGACCTTCTCGACCCACTCCCTGGGCATCACCGACGTGAACGGCATGGTCATGGCCATGAGGAAGGCGGCGTCAGGTCGCTCCAGGGTGATCCGCACCGTCACGTCGTCGATCGCTTCATAGCCGCTGATCTCGTCGGCCTGGCCGTCAAGGAAGGCCCGGGCGCCGGTGATGCCTGCGAAGAAGCGCTTCGCCGGCGCCCGCGGTTCGCTCATCATGCGTTCGAAGCTCCATTTGAAATCGGCGGCCGTGACCTCGCGGCCGACAGGCCGCGCGAACCGGACGCCCTTCCTCAAGCGGAACGTGTACACCCTGCCGTCGGCCGAGATGCCGCCGTTCTCCGGAGAGGGCACCTCGACCGCGAGGTCCGGTACCAGCCGGGTGCCGGCCTGTCCGGGTTCGGAGGCGTAGGTGAGGAACGTCTGGTACGTCAGCCGCTCGATGCACCAGGACTCGATCTCCCATGCGACCGCGGGGTCGAGTGTCGCGGGCTCGCCCTGGAAGGCGACGGTCAGCGTGCCGCCCCGGACCGGCGTGGAGGCGTCGGAGGGGTGACCGGCGGCGCTGCCGCCCGCGTCGCCACAGGCGACGGCGAGGACGACGAGGACCGGCAGCGCCGCGAGCGCTGCCGCCGTCCATGTGCCGCTCCGTCTCCTTCTCACGCTTCAGGCTCCTTCTCCATGCCGGTCGTACCGGAGGAGGCGGCGGACGGCCTTCCGGCCGCCCGCCGCCCGCTTGCTACTTCTTCCAGTACTGGGTCGGGTCGATCTGGTTCACCGGATGCAGGTAGAAGCCGCCGGTGGTCTCCGAGCACATCGTCGTCTGGATCGGCTGATAGCAGGGCACGTACGGCGCCTCTTCGGCGAGAAGGTCCTGCATCTCCGAGTACTTGTCGATGCGCGCCTCGGGGTCGGTCATCGCCTGC
>DAIQNY010000030.1:0-19970 GCA_036788155.1 Actinomycetota bacterium
AATCAGTGTTCGGCTTGGAGCGGAATCGGTGTTCGGCTTCGGGCGGAATACGCAACCGGCCGAGGCGGAAGCCTGAGGATCCGATCTGGTACACGCCGCGCGAGGAGCCGCGCTACATCTACACGCCGACCGGAATGCTCGCCCTTCAGATCACGAACCTCGCCGGCACCGGCGTACGCGGACTCTTCCGCGAGACCGGGCGGCGCCCGCTCGAGGCCCTCCTCCCTCGGTTCGTCGCTCAGCTCGCGCCGGCGGTAGAGGCGCTGCGCGCGAAGCACGCCGAGGAGGAGCGCCGGCGACTGGAGTGGGAGGAACGCGAGCGCCGCTGGCGCGAGGAAAGGGAGCGCCGCTGGGAGGAGCAGCGCCGCCTCGAACGCCTCAGCAAGGAGGCGGCAAGCTGGGCGGAGGCCGGAAGGCTCCGCGCCTACGCCGAGGCGGCGCTCGAGAAGCTCAGGTCGTCGGGAAACGAGAGCGAAGAGGCGTGGACGCGGCGCGTCGAGCTCAAGTGGCTGCTCGAGTACGCCGATCGCATCGACCCGCTAAGCGAATGACCGATGCACACCGGAGACCGTCTGACTCGCCGGCCCTCTGCCCCTACCCCCGAGGGCCGATGAGCCGGGGCGAGTCACACCAGGAGAGCCACCCACGAAGCACATCGCTGCTCGGTAGCGACACGCCCCGGGTGACCGTTATCCAGTAGTACTCAATGACGAGCTGCGCCACCGTCGTGTAGGCCGGGCGTCCCAGCTCCGTTGGCAGGCCAGAAAGCTCTAGGCCCCGCTCGTTGAAGCACACGGCGGTCTCAGCGATCTTCTCGTGCAGGTCCCGCACGAAGTGGGCGTATGCGACCCCATCGTCGTCGTAGCCGAAGGCCTTACGCATCGGGCCATCCCAAGCAGGCAGCGCGCTGGGCCTGAGCGCAAAGAGGGTCTTCGAAGTCGCCGTTGGTCCGAACGAGACTTGCAGATCGACGCCCTGTCGGGTCTTCTCGGCTGCGTTCGACTCGGAAAGCAGTCTGAACGCCCGAGCGACCTCTCGAAGGCGCGCAGCATCAAAGTACCCGGGGTCGTCTGGAAGCTGCTCGAGCCAGTCCCTAGTACTGCTCCACCAGCCCTCCAGCGCGTCCGAGGCGCGCTCGTGCCACGCCTTTGCGAGGTTCCTGCAACCCCAGTCGTTGAGGAACTGCAGGAGCGCCGCGCGATGATCGTCGAGGCTCAGGTCTGGATCAGGACCGACCGACTCTCGCAGGCGGTCGAGCGAGCCCGCATACGAGGTCATCTCCTTGTACATGCAGCAGGCGACCGCCATGTCGAGAGGCTCGATCGGCCCCGGAGGCAGGCCTTTCACGGGCTTCCCTTCACGGATTCGCGGTTGTCTAGGCATCGGCATTGGGTGGGGTCAGATCGATGCGCAGTGCCTCGACGACCGAGCCGATCTCATCGGGGGGCAGGTGGCTCAGGAGGTAGTCGACGAGGTCCTGCTGCCGGGGCTGGCCGATGGCGGCGCGGTAGATCACGAGTGAGCGCAGCAGCGCCTCGAGCCGGGCTGCATCGCGACTCAGAGGGAGCGCCGGCACGTAGCGCTCGATGCGCGCCCCACCGTCCACGGGATACACCCAGAACGGGACGAGGTCGGTCGCGTCGGGGTCGCGGTCTGCGCGAGCTCGCGCGAACAGCCGGTCCCACGGGTCGAAGAGCCCCTCTTCTTCCGGGCCACCTGCGAGCGCGCCCTCGAGGCCGTAGCGCAGAGCGACGTTCTTGCGCACGGCATGACCCTTGTAGCGGTGCACCCGCCCTTCACGCTGCTCAAGGTCGACGGGGTTCGAGGGCAGGTTCCAGTGGACGACGGCGTGGCAGTAGCAGTGGAAGTCGAGGCCCTCTTGCCCCATCGAGGTCGTGGCGACGACGAAGGGCCAGAACGGCGAGTTGAACGCCTCGCGGACCGAGGCCGTGCGGGTGAGAGTCTCCCCCGTCTCGGCGTGTTCGTCGCCGAACCGGAGAGCGTAGTGCGCCCGCATCCGTCGGCGCTCGATCTCCACCCGCGCGTCACCCCCGATGCGCGGTGAGTCCGTGCGCAGTGAGACGGTGCGCAGGGAGAGAGCTTCGGTGAGTACGCCAGCGGCGGCCTCGGCGATCTCGTGCGGCTCCTCGTCGACCAGCCCCTGACTCTCCCGGACGATGTGCAGGTACTCGTCGAGCACGGCTTGGAGGCATCCTTTCGTGCTGTAGCGCAGTACCTGCCTCCAGTAGGGCACGCTGCCGTCTCGTCGCTCCTCGACTCCTCGGACGACGGCCATGGGCTCGGGGGCATTGAACAAGTTGCGGAACGCCCAGGCGATGCGCGCGGCCGCGGTCCGAACGTCTGCATCGTCGAGCGCGTCCGCTCCTCCGCAGATGCGCGCCAGTGACCGCATGGCGACCACGCCCGGCCCCGCGACAGCCAAGCGAGCGAGGACCTGCGGGAGGTCCGCCGGCCTGCGCCCGAGAGTCAGCTTCCCTTGCGCCAGCTCCTGCATCCGTGCGGCGTGCTCGGCGAACGCCCGACCCGAGGGCGAGTCGTCCTCCTCGCCGAGTGCCGTCTCCGCGGCCAGCCCGGCTCCGCCAGGCTGCCAGTCGCCTCCCTCGGGGTCCGCCCCCCACGACTGCAGGCGCCGCTCGTCGAGGAGCCATGCGCGCGCCTGTTCTGGCCTGCTCATGAGATCGAGCAGCACGGGCGCAGCCCAGTACCAGTTGTCGTCCACGGGCGCCGCGTCATCGGCCCCGCGGGGCAGGAGATCGAGGTAGGTCCCCATCTCCGCCTCGACGTCCGCAAGAATCTCTTCGACCGCCCGCCCCATCCCGACGACCAATGGGTCGACGGCTTCGACAAGCGTGCTGCTCGGATAGAGCAGGGCCAGCACAGGCATCCCGGTCAGGCGTCCCTTCGAGCGCGCGAAGCGAAGTAGCGGCGAGCGCCGCTTGCGTGCTTCCGAGCTGTTCTCAGGCTCGTCCTCGAACGAGCGCACTCCCAGTCGCTCCGCTTGGTAGCTCATCATCGCGGCGATTGCCTTGGGGACGACCTTCCACGACGAGAAGACGAGGCGCTTGGTGAACCCACGCTCAGATGCAGCCGCGAAGGGCCCAGCGAGGCGATAGTAGGGGAGCGACGGCGGCACCCAGAGGAGCTGCCAGAGCGGGTCGTCGAGGAGCGTCTCCGTCAGGCTGCGCAGCCGTGCGTTGGCTGGGTCCAGTACGCCGTAGCGCGCGAACGACTCCCAGTCCAGCAGCATGCGCGGCTGCCTAGCCATCGCCTCGGCGAGCGAACCGCAGCTGGCCGGGTCACCGCATGCTTCCTCGAACCGCTCCTTGACCTTGTAGCCCTCCATGAAGTTGAGCAGGTACGGCGCCGACTTCCAGTACTCGAGCATGTCGGGCTGGCGCAGGTCTTCGGCGATGCGCTGCAGGGCGACGTAGTCGCCGAGGTCCGCGGGCTCCAGGCGCAGGTGGTCGCAGGCCGCGGGGCCGAGCATCCCGTCGCGGTCCTTGGTCACCGCGAGGCGCTCGGTGCGCACCATGACGCGCAGTAGCTGTCGCTCCAGCCGCCGGCGCAGCTTCTGCATGCCGTCGATGCCGTCACGCGGGACGGCCATCACCCGTCGGCCGTATTCAGCCAGCCCCCGGACGACCTCAGCCGTCTGGCCGGCGTCGTCGAGCAAGAAGCCCAGCGTTCGCTTCAAATCGTCATAGTGGTCGTCGTCCACGGAGTCATCGGCCATCGTGTACATCTTGTAGGGCGTCGCGGAGAGGAGCAGCACCGAGGCGTCCGGGTAGTCCATGAACTGCTGCGCCAGCTCGCGCATCTCGTCGAGACCCGGGTCGTCGAGCGGGGCCGGGGAGATCAGATGCTTGAAGCGCTGGAACTCGTCGAGGATGACCACGTCCGGCTCGAGCGCGTCCAGGCAGACGCGGGCCATGTGGCGACGCAGGTCACCGATGACGCCCTCACGCCGCCGCGTCAGTGCCAGGGGCAGGCCCTTGTTGCGGCGCAGGTAGCGCATCTCGTCGCAGAGCTCCGTGAAGCCCGCGCGTAGAGCTGCGTCGGCGGAGGCGGCACGAACGAAAGCGTTCCCCAGCTGCTCATCAACCTGCGACTGACGAGCCTGCTCCAAGTACCAGGGGAAGTTGGCGAAGCTCGCGAACCCGGCAAGGACCTTGCCCGGAGCCACGCCGCGCAGCTCCCACGGCTCCTCTAGGAAGCGGTACATCAGAGCCCGCTCCTCGACGGTGCCGCCGCTCGAGCGGAGGTTGAACGAGGTCCCGGGCGTGATCGAGATGAAGTTGAGCTTGCGGTCCAAGGTCGTCACCGTCTTGGGCATCAGCGTAATCCGTGACGGAACGACGCGCGCCCGGGTGCCGGGCAGCGTGAGGCGGTTCGCGTTCTGCCGCGCGATGTCGCCGTTGGAGCAGACGTAGACGACGTCAATGCGCTCCCGTCGCTCCCAAAGGTGCTCGACCGCTTTGGCGACGACGCCGCGGGCGATCATCGTCTTGCCGAGCCCGACCTCGTCGGCGATCAGGAAGCGCTTCGTCGCATCGGGGTCCAGGTAGAGGCGACGGAAGACGTACTCCACTGTGCGCCGCTGGAAGTCTTTGAGCCCGTCGAGCACCGCGTCGACGTCGGGAGGCGCGAGGATTTCAGGCATCGGTGTCCTCCTCGACGTCGCGCACCCCAAGGGCGCGCGCCGCAGCCCACACCGGCTCCCAGAGCTCCTCGAAGCCCTCAGGGATGAGCGTCACCTCGTCGGCGTAGAGGTCCCCAGCCTGGAGGGCGCTGGCGGCGGCGCGCGCCTCCGCGTCCGCGGCGCGCAGCTCGTCGACCAGCCGCTTCACCGTCCGCAGCCGCTGCGGGTCGCGCGCGAGCGCGCCGACGAGCGCCTCGAACAGTCCCGGCGTGGTGAACCCGTGCCATGACCCGGCAGGCGACGCCTCGTTGGCGCCGGTGAGCGCGTCCATGAGCGCGAGCTGGTCGTCCGCGAGCAGGAGCAGGAGCAAAGCGACGAGGTCACCCGGGTTGCGGAGCAGCTCGCGAAGGACGAGCGAAGCCCGCCCCACGGGCTCGCCCACGAGCGGCACGTTCACGACGAACTCAGCGTCGGCCTCCTGCCCACTGGCCAGCTCCGCGTGCAGCGTGAAGGCGACGAACGGCGTCAGCGCCTCGAGCGAGAGGGCGCCGAAGTCGGCGACGACATTCGCGCCGAGGTTGCAGGCGGTGGCGCGGCCCGGCAGCGTGATCGGCCACGCGCTCACGTCCACGGGGAGCGGGAGCTCGGCTGTCCCCGGCTCTGAGCGCTCGAGCGCGACCTGCCAGGTCCCCGCGGAGGCCGAGGGCTCGATGCGGAGCCGCAGGGGCAGCGACGCCACCAAGGTGCGGCACCGGTCGAGCAGGTAGTCGAGCCGGCGCTGCGCCGGGTCGCCCGGCGCGGTCTCCGTCGGTGCGTAGGGCTCCAGAAGCGTCTTCAGGCCCGCCTCGTCGTCACCGAGGGTGCGCTCGGCGCCGCAGAACCAGCGGGGGCCCCGCAGCTCAACCAGGAACTCGACGTTGCCACCGAAGGCGTTGCTGGTCGCGTTCGCCGAACCGGTCCACAGCCTCGTCTCGCCATGCTGGTCGAAGGCGAACAGCTTGGCGTGCAGGCCGCTGAGCCCACCGTTCGCGGGCCCCCGGTCCACAGCGGCGGCTGCCCCGGCGTCGTCCGGCTCCGGCTCGGCCGCCTCGCTCAGTGAGTAGCAGTCCCGGAGAGCTGCGAGCTCGTCCGGCTGCAGTTCGTCAAGGCTCTCGAGCCGCGACACGAGCGTGACCCCGCCGCGCCCGGCCGGGAGGCGAGCGAGGCAGCCTGCGGACAAGAACGGGGAGACCACGAGTCCTCGGGTGCACGCTTCAGGGAACGGCCAGACTTTGCGACGCGAGAGGCCGAGGGGAAGGAACGAGAACCCCTTGAAGCCCTCGGGCGGCTCAAAGCGCACCCGGCGCACCTCGTCCTGCATGAGCGCGACATCGCTCGTGGCCTGATGCGGCACGTCGCGCACGGCGAGCCCGGGAAGTGCCGCGACGTAATCACCGAGCGGATGGTTGACCGCGAACGCCTGCCTGCGCGCGGTGAGTGCGCCCTCGAGCGCCAGCACGGTGTCCCAGGAACGATCGAAGGTGAGGTTGCGGCTCAGGCAGAGGAAGCGGTAGACGATCTCATCATCCGGCCCACGGTAGCGCACGAGCCACGTCTTGGGATGGAAGACGTAGCCCTCACGCGGCGGTGTCACCTCGATGACCGACCGCTCCAGGTAGGTCATCAGCGAGCGGTAGCGGGCCGGGACACTGATGCGCCCAGCTTGGCAGAAGAGGCTGACGTGACGCGCGTTGCGGCGCACCGCTTCGAGCAGCGCAAGGCTGTCCTCATGCGGTGCGCGGTCCTCGGTCTCGACGTCGAAGGCGGCAAAGGCGAGCGGCACGGCGAGGAGGGCCGTGGGGTCGAGCGAGAAGGTCGTCCCGACGGCGCGGTCGAACGAGTGGCCCGGCGGTGGCCGCAGCGCCTCAAAGAGCAGCATCCGCTCGCGTGGATCAAGCATCGGCGCCCAGCCCAGCATAGATATCGCCGAGAAGGCGCGAGGCGACGCTCCAGCGAAATGCGAGCCGGCCGGTCCCTGAGTAGCCGCTCCAGCTCTCGAGTGCCCGCTTGCTCACGAGGCGTGCGCGTCCCCGCTTCAGGCGGCGCTCGCGCTGCTCGATAAGGCGCTGGGCGCCCAGGTCGTCTGTGAGCCGTGCGCGCCTGGCCGGATCCAGCGCGATCTCGAGCCAGGCGTCCACGAACTCCCGGGTCCAGCGACTGACCACGGCGCCGCTCTCGCCCACGAGTCTCCAGAAGTCACCGCGGTCCCAGCCTGCGAGCTCCTCTTCCCGCTCGTCGATCATCTGGCGCCAGTCGAGGAGCGCCTCCTCATACTGCTCTGTCAGCTGCTCGCGACGGTCGAGCCTCGCGAGCATGAGGTTGTAGAGGAGCGCGCCGCCATGGATGGTCTCGGAGAAGCCGCGCATGTGGTCCAGCCAGCGCCTGATGTGCGGCGGAGCCGCAGGCGCCAAAGGATGCATCCAAGCGAACTCGCACTCGGTCGGTCCCGCAGCTCGCGCGAGGTAGGCGAGCATCGATTCCTGCCCGCTGGTGGTCTCGGCGGCAGCGATGCGCTCGCACAGGTAGCGGGCCTCCTCAGGGGCGAGTGCGAGAGTCGCACCCTCGGGAAAGCCCTCGGGCGCTTTGGGCACGCCGCCATGCCAGTTGCGGCGCACGGCGAAGTCTTCCGAGTGCTCCTCCCGGGCGGCGAGCGCGCGGCTGATGCTTGCGTGGAAGGAGTCGATCGAGCGGTGGTACTCGGCCTGACCACCCGGGAAGAGCCGGATGCCCCAAGAGTGGAGTCCGAGCCAGTAGATGTTGCTCGGGGTCCGCTGCAGCTTGTCGCCCGCCACCCTACCGATGACGCCGTCGCTCTCACCGGAGGCGAGAAGGCAGCGCGCCAGGTAGTTCTCGTCCTGGCGCAGTCGGATCTCGAAGCGCGCGACCGGGACGCGCTTCTGCTCGAGGTTGAGGTAGATCCACGGCACGAAGAGGAAGTAGCGGGCGCGCGTCTGGATGGTCGTTGTGCCGGGGAAGAGCAGGTCCGCGAACGCATCTCGGATGACGCCGATGCCGAGTTCGTCCCGCGTGTCACGCTCGCGGAACAAGTCGAGCACGTCGCGCACCTTGCGACGATCGCGCTCCGAGTAGTCCAGCCATGCGAACGTGGAACTCAGACCAATGCCCTCCCACGAAGGCCGGCGCCCCCCGCCGACTTCACTGGAGTCTATCGAAGGTCGAGGACGGGAACATGAGCCGGCTCCCGGCCGTGGAAACCGAATGCAGGGTGATGGAGGTCATGAGGACCTGCTCAGCACCCCAAAGTCGGCCATATGCAGCGACAACAGCACAGACGCCGGCGTTGGGCCGACGCGCGAGAACCAGCTCTCCAGGCGATCGCGCGGTCGAAGGGAGAGATGGCTCAGAGGCCTGCGTCCAATCCAGCCCTGGAGAGCACTTCGCCGGCATGGATGACAATCTGCGTGTTGCCCGAATGAAGGGCAGCTACGAGCTGCTTCTTTGCCAGCGGCCCGAATTCGACCAGAGCTGTGACTGCGAACGGTGCGAGTCTCGAGTCCGCGAGTGCCTCGATGAGCGGGCCGATCGCATCCGGCCCAAGACCGTGGATCTGCTTGAGCACGGCACGTCGTGAAGTGCTCGATGGGAGCGACGCGATGAGCAGGCGAGCCTGTTCCGCGGCCTGGGACTCAACAGCTTGTGGAGAGCCAGGATCCTCTTGAGGCCCTCGTCCGCCTTCGGCCGATGAAGCTGGCCTGCCATGCGCGAGGCTGACAAGGCCCCGGCTCTCGACCATGTCGCCGGCGCCCAGAGCCTTGCCCAGTGCGGCTTCCACACGTGAACGGAGCTGTTCACTCGTGCGATGGAACCCCAGTAGTTGTCCCGTTGCCCTCGGCACATCTTCTCGGCGGATAGCACCCGCCGCCCAGACGGCCCGGTGGACCGCCCATTCGAGCTCCTCCGGCGCGACCGATTCGGTCACGCGGACTACGCTCGGACACCTGCTTCCGTCCCTCACGAATGCACCGTCATCGCGATTGCTCCCCAAGACCTCGCCGCGACGGACGAGGAGCCGATTGCTGGCTGCGTAGCTCGCAGCATCCCGGAACGCCTTCTCAGTGGAGTGACGCACCTTGCCCAGGCCGCATGCTTTGGCCACCCGAGTAGCGACGTCACTGACACGGACAGGGCTCTCAATCTCGACGACCTTGACGATGATCTCGGCGAGACTCGCGCGCGGCACCCGCGAGAGATGCAGGCCGAACGTGTCGACGACCGGCTTCGCCATCTCGTAGGCCGCGATCTCCGGAACAGTTCCCTCGGGCAGGGGGCCGAGGACACCGTGGCTCAGCCAGCTCGAAACGGGACCCTCCTTGGGCCCGACCCTATGCTCGGCTGCTCCCCTTCCCTTCTCAGCAGTCAAGGGGAGTGTCGCTGGCTCCTGCGTGAGGCCTGGCAGCGATAGGGATGAGGGCTCCAGCTCGTACTCCGCCCAAGAATCCGCCTCTGTCGACTCCGCTTCTGATGGCGATACGCCCTGCCATGGATGGATCCGCGACCCGACAGGGTCAGGCCTAGGCTGTGCCAGCTCCGCAGCCGCAGACTCGGCGTCGAACAAGTGCGGCTCCGGTCCACAAGGGGACACCACCTCGGGCGCCACAGGCGCGGCGGCAGGTGCGCGCTCTGACAGAGGAGATATATCCGGAGAGCTTGCGGGTGCCTCAGGAGCAGCCGGAACTTCATCTTCCTCGGAGCCTGGCCGGATGCTGTGCCGCTCCAGAGTGCGCCAGAGGTCTCGGAGAGCGGATTCGGGGTCCCGATAGAACTCGCCGCCACCGACGCGCCAGAACGACCAGCCGCAGCGCTCAAGGCGGCGCTGACGCACCATGTCGGCTTCGAACTGCTCGATCCCGCCATGCACTGCATCCCCGTCGCATTCGACGGCAAGGCGGCCGCCAGTCCCCTCGACCACCATGTCGATCCGGTAGCCCGCCACCTCATACTGAGGCGCGACGCGGTATCCACGCGCCGCGATCGCCAAGAACACGTCTACCTCGAACCAGCTGTCGAACGGCGGCGGAGGACTCTCTTCGCGATGCGATGCCTCCCGGCGCACCTTCTCAAGGTCGGCCATCGTCATGGCGCCGTCTGCGACCGTGTGCCAGACGGCCGGGTTGTTGCAGTAGTCAAGGAGCGCCTTACGCACGCAAGTTGGGCTCAGATCGCGGGAGGTCGCGGTGTGGAAGAGCCATAGCTGGTCCTTAGCGCGGCTGACCGCGACGTTGAAACGTCTCCGCGCCCTCTCGTCAGCCAGGGTGCCGATTCTCGCGTTCGGCGCCGACACCATCGTGAGGAAGATGACGTCGCGCTCGTCACCCTGGAACGAGTAGGCATCCCCACAGGTGAGACGCCGCTCCTCCATCTCCTCTGGACCGAGCTGGGTGAGCAGTTCGCGTTCGATGAGGTGGGTCTGCGCTTCGCCGAGAAGGCTGATCACTCCCATCGTGGCGCCCTCGTAGCTCGGGTCCTGGCAGCATGCGACGACGGCGTCGACCAGGGCCTCCGCCTCAGGGCGGTTGACGGCAGACGAGGCAGATCCCTCCTGGTGCCCTTCGGGCACGTGCCTGAGGACGATCGGCTCCAGCCTGCCGGAAGAAAACTGCCGCAGCGGGATGAGGGGCTCACCTTGGTACTGCAGCTGATTGCAGAACTCGATGATCTCCGGCATGCAGCGAAAATGCTCGCGGAGCCTGACGCGGTTGCCGAAGCGGATCTGCGCTTGGTCGAAGAGACTGGTGCCGAGCCCGAAGGTGGTGCTCAGTGGGATGTCCGGGATGTGCTGTCGGCGCAGGTCTTCGACGTCCTGGAGATTGACGCCGACGTTGTCCGGACTGATCTGCTGGTCGTCACCGACGACGATGAGCTTCGCGCCCAAGTAGTGCAGGAAGAGGGAGTCGAGTCCCGACTGGCTCGCCTCGTCGACGATGACCACATCGAAGGTGTCCTGGCCCGGCCGCACCGTCTCGGCCACCCGATAGGTCGGCATGACCCAAGCGGGGATGGCGGAGCGGCACTGCTCCATGTGCTCGCGCGCCTCCCTACGATAGCGAGCGGCGTACTTGCCGGTGCCCTTGCCGATCTTGCGCACCGCCTTCGACCAGGCCACCAGATGCATCCGCTCTGCGTCCGTCATGGAGCCAAGACAATGGCCCCAGGCGCGGGTCGCGGCCAGCTCATTGAGGATTATTCGCACCTGGTCCTCGTGGCGCTTCAGCCGCTGAGTCACCTTCTCGAGCGCGCCCGGGGTGAGCGAGCGCTGCAACCAGCGGTCTGCCTGCGCCCACGACCAAGCGTGCTCGAAGTCCTTCATCCTCGCGTCCCATTTCGGATCAGCGAAGGAGTCCAGGAACTCCTCGCCCTGGTCCTCGATGCAGTCCCTGAGGAGTCCGAGCAGGATCGCCTGCTTCTGCGCCTCCTCCTGCAGCTTGGCTGCGTCCACCACCCCGGACCCAGCGCCGCGGAAGCCTGTCGCGTCCCCGTCGCGGACACTCGACACAAGGAGCTTGAGGAGGTCTCGACGATCTGCCTGGCTTGCCCCATCCTCAAGAGTCCGGCTGAGTGCGTGGAAGCGCTCCTCGCGCGAAGCGAGCTCGATGCAATCGATTGCCACGCTGACGTCCGTCGCCAACCGTCCCACGGCATGAGTGTCGAGCCAGTCGACGCTGCCGTCCCCTCCGGCGGCCTCGAGAGCCGAGCGGAGCTCCGCGGCAGCAGCATGCAGTTGCCCAGCGCGCTCGAGTTCAGCGCCCAAGTCCCTATAGGCGGCGACCCGCTGCGCCAAGCTGCCTGAGCCTGTCTCAGCAATGCCCCGCCAATCGGTATCGAGCTTGTCCAGGGTCGAGCTGGCGTCAAGCCAGTCGATGAGCTCGCCGAGTACGTCCGCTGTGGTGGCCGACCTGCCGTCGACGTGCACGCCCTCAATGATGTACCTAGCTTGCTTCACCGGGGCCGCGCGATGCAGGAAGTTGCCAAGACTGCCGCCCGCCTGCAGATGCTCGCGCAGGCCCACGGCGTCCTGCTGGACTTCAAGTAGCCCATGGGCCTCAAGGCCCGAGACGACATACCCAAGGCATGCGGGACCGAGCTTCTCGATCTCGGCGAGGGAAGCGTCGAGGGTGCTCCTCAGCTGCGCCCACCGCGCGTCTCGTCCGGCGAGCATGTCGGTGATCACCCGAACAACGAGGTCATCCACTCCCGCTCGAGCAGAGGACAGTTTGCGGCCATAGTCGAGCGCGGCCGCGCTCAAAGCGTGGAGGACGCTCTCATCGGCAGCTCGCAGCTGCCCGATCAGCTCCTCGTCCGCGGCCGCCACTGCGTCCCGACATGACTGCCTCGCGGAGGTGAGATCAGCCACCCACCGCTCGAACTCGTCGGCAGATGGCAGGTCGTCGAGCTTGGGGAGGGACTGCTCGAGGAGCGTTTCGTCGATTCCATCGAGTGCCCGCGTAAGCGCGAGCAGCTCGAGTGCCTGCTCGTTTGTGAGGGGAGAGTCGGCATTCGGGTCACCGTCTCCACTCAGTTCAAGCCAGCCGTAGGCGTCCCGTTCATTGCGGAGCTGCTGTGCGATCGAGGCTAGGGAGCCTGAGTAGGCGCCGCCAAGCGGTGTGAACTCGTCGATTTCGCTCTCGCGTAGCGCGAGCAGTTCGCCGCGGTCGCGTTCGACGCGCCTCCGCGCCTGCTCGAGCCGCTGCTCCGTCTCCCCGACCTTGCGCAGGTTCTCGTCCAGGTCCCAATGGTTGTAGCGCTCGGTGATGGCCTGGACCGAGCGGTCGAGATCGGACATCGCGGCGCGGTCGTCGCCGAGAAGCAGCACGCAGAGGTCTGCAATCTCATCAGGCAGCTTCTCCTGGAGCACGCGCAGCGCTCGCGGTGTCTGGCTCGTGACCAAGACCCGCTGGCCGGTGGCGAGCAGGTGGGCGATGAGATTGGCGATCGTGTGCGACTTGCCCGTGCCAGGTGGGCCCTGCACGAGGACGCCCATGCCACGGTCCAGCCGCTTCAGGATCTGCAGCTGCTCGTCGTTCGCGGGCAGAGGGAAGTAGATCTCCTCCGGCTCGTGCCCATTGACGGAGTGGCCACGGTCCTGCGGCTCAGCCTCGCCCGCGATCTCCACCAGCGCCATGACCCCCTCGGGGCACTCCTCGCCGTCACTCAGCAGAGCGATGACGCTCTCGTAGAAGTCGAGCAACGGCCGCGATGTGCGCTTGCGCAGAATCAGAGCCGGCGACCAGGTCACCTTCGGCGCCTCCTCGATGCGGGCTTCCGCGGATAGCTCATCGAGGAAGCTGCCGTCGGGAGAGACCGAGTTCACCCACCGGCGCAGCGCAGCCCTGATCGCTTCGCCATGCCATACATCGCCTGAGATGCGATCAAGATCGGCGGTGATCGCAGCGACTTCCTCCGGCCCCGGGCGGTCGGTGACCTCCAGCATCTCTTGCTCGAGGCGCAGCGACATGCCTTCAGCGAGCGGACCGACCGTCATGCGTCCGCGCTCGCTCTCGAACGAGAGCTCCGCGCCTGCGGTCACCAGATGCCGCTTGACCTCGTGTCCTCCGACCCGCCATTGCAGCAGACCCCAGCCGACCACGAGCTCGAACTCGTCGCCGCGCGAGAGCAAGGTCTGATGGATCGAGAAGAGGTCGTTGTAGAGGTGCTGGACGCGGCGATTGCGGCGATCCTCCGCTGCCCACGGCTGCCAGTGGTCCTCGACGTATCGCGACCAAGCGTCGAACACACCGGGTGCATCCTCGAAGCTGACCTCGGCTCCGACGTCATCGGCATCGGGATCGATGAGCCCGGCCGGCACACTCTCTCGAAGGTCTGGATAAGCGAGATCCGAGTCCGCGAGATCAGCGGCATCGAGCCAAGGTCGCAGCAGTTCCGGAGGCGCCGGATGCGGCTGAAGCTCGCACTTGGTCACCTCGAGCCAAGTCGCCTCGTCGCTGCTGGCCTGTTCGTCCGTCCACGCCGCGCACAAACACCTCGGCTCGCGCGGAACGTCGGCAAGCCAGATGACCTGCCCGTCACGCTCGTACTGAGCGACTGACCTGGCGCTCGTCGTGCGAAGCTGGACTACCTCACGAAGGAAGCGGAAGAGGGAAGCCGCCTTCGCTCGGACCGCGCCGGAGGCGCTCCCAGATCCCGAAGACAGGCTGCGCTGTCGGATGTACGACTGAGTCGCGCCAGGCGTCGTGGACTCGTCCCGAACCTGGCTGATGCGACTTGCAGTGGCCGACTCGACTGGCCTCAAGAGCTCGTCGTCCGTTTCGACGTCGTCCTCTTGCTCGACGTCGCCCGCGTCGTCACCCCAGGTGCTGCCCTTCGCCTCTTCTGCCACATCCTCGATGTAGAAGTACTCCCCACAGGAGGTGCATCGGTAGACGGCCTCCTCATCTGAAGTTACGTAGTCGGTGCTCTCAACGGGAGACCAACAGCTAGGGCATGAACCGTCCCACTGGATGCCGATCTCATAGCCCGTGACGTCGCCGATCTCATCGTCGAGGATGAGCTGCTCCGGCTGGTCGGTCGTACCCGATTGATCCGCAGTGCCGGCGAGGTGCTCCTCGATCATTTCGGCCACCCGATCGCGCAGCCCCCGAAGCCGGGTGCGGCCCGCGCTTCTGAGGATCTCCGCCACGTCGGAAGAGGGCGTCAACACAAGGTCGCCGACTGTGGCGATTCCGGCAAGCCTAAGCGCTCTTGCCGTCGGAGGCGCCAAGCGTAGCCCGGCGATGGGCTCGTCTACGGGAAGGCGCGCGTAATCGGGGTGGTCAGCACCTCGGCGTGCGTTCGCACCCATGGGCGCGAACAACGGGAAACCCCGCAAGTCCAACGACCGTTCGCCCTCCGGAATGACCGGGTCCTCCACGCTGATGCGCAAAGACGAGATGCCTCGGCGAGGGACCCCTCCCTGATCGCCACGCACAGCGCATTGCGCTTTTCCCCCTGCTCCTCAGCGCGGATTGTACAGGAATGCCTAGACGGACGGCTGGACGACATCATGGCTGACCGCTGGAGGTCATCGACACGTGTCAGCGAGACGAGACTGAATCATTTGCAGGTAGTTCGTCGACGTCGCCGCCTCCATGCCGACGGAACGCTACGCTGTCGATGTCCTGCGCATCGCGATCCCCGCCGACATGGGCCGGCCACGCAGCCCTGTCAGACGCCGAGTGCCTCGCCGCGAATCTGCTCGTACACCTGCTTCATCAGGTGGCGGCTGACTGCGCCGCGAAAGTCCTGGTCGTCTAGGAATCGAGCCGTGATCGACTCGTTCTGGTCCATGCGGCCGATGAAGAGGCCCTCGAGCGCCTTGTCGAAGACCAGCTTGAAGGCTTCGAGCGGGTTGGCGGTCGCGGCCTGCTGCAGGGCCTCATCGGCGACGGCCTCCTCGCGGATCTGGCTGAAGAAGAGCTCATCGGCCGCCGTGAACGTGGTGCCGAAGCGCTCGTTGATGATCTCGATGAGGGCGGAGAGCTCCACCTTCTCGTCCTCGACCACGCCAGTGCCGACCTCTGTCGGGCCGTCGAGCGGCTCAGCCTGGTCGGGCTGGAGCTCGATACCGCCATCGCTGATCTTCTGCAGGCGGTAGTAGCGGAGCGAGACCTCGTCGTCGAAGTGATATTGCGGCCCGCGGTCGCGCTGTGGCAGCTTGGGGATCAGGAAGCGCACGTAGGCGTAGAGCTTCTCGAGGTCGCTGTCGCCGTAGGGGATGACCTGACTGAGGAAGGCGTAGAGGTTGCGGAACGCCATCAGCCGGCCGCGGAACTCCTCGCACTCCTCGGCGCCGTGCTCGCCCTGGCTGCGCTCCTTGAACCGCTGCACGGCTTTGTCGAGCCAGGCGTTCAGCTTCGCGTGGTCGCCCGGCGACTGGCTCGCCTTGGGCGCGAAGAAGACGCTGCAGAAGCCTTCGACCTCGTCATGGTGGTAGATCTGCGCGGCGTCGAGCTGGGTCTGCAGCGCGTAGAGCTGCTCGGGCGTCGCGCGCTCCCCGACCTCGGCGGCCTCGTAGTAGGGCTGGAAGGAGGCGTAGATCTCCTCCGGGTCGTTGACGAAGTCGAGGACGAAGGTGCCGTCCTTCCCTGGCGCGATGCGGTTGAGGCGTGAGAGGGTCTGCACGGCCTGGACGCCGCTGAGGCGCTTGTCCACGTACATCGTGTGCAGGAGAGGTTGGTCGAAGCCGGTCTGGTACTTCTCGGCCACGAGCAGCACTTGGTAGTCGTCGCCGGCGAACTTGCCGGGCAGCTCCTTCTCCTTGATGCCGGCGTTCATGCCGACCTCGGTGAAGCTGAGGCCGGGCACATCCGGGTCGACGACCTCGCCGCTGAAAGCGACCAGGGTCTTGATGTCCGCGTAGCCGTGGTCGGCGAGATAGGTATCGAACGCCTGCTTGTAGCGCACGGCGTGCAGACGGGAGCTCGTGACCACCATCGCCTTGGCCCGCCCGCCTATCTTGTGGCGGGTGTGGGCGCGGAAGTGCTCGACCATCACCTCCGTCTTCTGGGCGACGTTGTAGGGGTGCAGGCTCATGTATCGGGCGAGCGCCTTGGCGGCCTGCTTCTTCTCGACCTCGGGGTCGTCCTCGACGGCCTTGATCAGGCCGTAGTAGGTCTTGTAGGTCGTGTAGTTGGCGAGCACGTCGAGGATGAAGCCCTCCTCGATAGCCTGGCGCATGCTGTAGAGGTGGAAGGGGACGGGCTTGCCGTCCACGCCCGGGCGACCGAACACCTCGAGCGTCTTGTACTTGGGCGTCGCGGTGAAGCCGAAGAAGGAGAGGTTCTGCTGCTTGCCGCGGGCGGCCATCGCCTTGATGACCTCTTCTTCGTAGTCCTCGAGGCCGTCATCGGCAGCCTCACCGGCAGCCAGCTCGGCCACCTGCGCGCCGGCGAGCACGTCCTTCATCTTCTTCGCGCTCTCTCCGCTCTGTGAGCTGTGCGCCTCGTCCACGATCACCGCATAGCTACGCTTGGGCAGCTGGCCGATCTTCTCGGTGACGAAGGGGAACTTCTGCAGCGTTGTGATCACGATGGGCGTCGCAGCCTCGAGCGCCTCGGCGAGCTGCTGCGAGTTCTCGTCGATGCGCTGCACGACGCCCTGCTTGTGCTCGAACTGGTAGATCGTGTCCTGGAGCTGCTTGTCGAGCACGCGCCGGTCGGTGACCACGACGACGGAGTCGAAGACCTTCTCGTCGGCGCCCGAGTGCAGGCTCGCGAGCCGGTGCGCGAGCCAGGCGATGGAGTTGCTCTTGCCGCTGCCGGCCGAGTGCTGGATGAGGTAGCTGCGGCCGGCGCCTCCGGTACGCGCGTCGGCCTCGCACCTGCGCACGCAGTCGAGCTGGTGGTAGCGCGGGAAGATCATCGTCTCGCGCTTCACGGTCTTGCCGCCGAGCTTCTTCTCCTCGGTCTGCAGATGGAGGAAGCGCGCGAGGATGTCCATGAGGCTGTCGCGCGCCCAGACCTGCTCCCAGAGATACGCGGTCTTGTGGCCATTGGGGTTCACCGGGTTGCCCGCGGCGGTCCCGTTGCCGCGGTTGAAGGGCAGGAAGCGCGTGGCCTTGCCCTCCAGCTTGGTGGTCATGTACGCCTCGTCGGGGTCGACGGCGAAGTGCACGAGGGCGCGCAGCTTGAAGCGGAAGATGGTCGCGTCAGGGTCGCGGTCAGTCTTGTACTGCCAGACGGCATCGCGCCAGGTCTGGCCGCTCATCGGGTTCTTGAGCTCGGCGGTGACGACTGGCAGGCCGTTGAGGCTGAGGACGAGGTCGATGGAGTTCTCGCTCGCGGGGTCGTACTTGAGCTGGCGGGTGACGGTGAGCCGGTTGGCTTCGTAGAGCGCCTGCGTCTCCGGGTTCATCCCGTGGGCGGGGGCGAAGTAAGCGAGATGGAGGAGTCTGCCGTAGCTCTTGAAGCCGTGACGCAAGACGTCGAGCAGGCCGCGATCGGCGAGGGCGCCGAGGAGGTTGTCGAGGACGGTGGCCTCGGTCCGTGGGCCAAGGAGGCCTTCGAGCTTGGCCCACGTCTTCGGCTGCGAGCCCCGGAGGAACTCGAACAGCTCGCCGCGGTCGAGAGCAAGCTCCCGATCAAACGCTTCGGGGTCGCCCTTGATGAAGCCGCCATGCGTGAGCAAGCTCCCTTCGATGGCGGCCTCGAACGCAATCTCCTTGTGGTCGGCCGGCATCAGCTCGCCTCCAGCACTTCTTCGGGGTCTCGACGGTAGGTGCGCACGTCGATCTGGCCGGTGACGGCGGCGGTGATGAGGGCGGAACGGTACTCGTGGAGAGCATCGATGGCGCGACCCACTACTCCGCCCATAGCGGTCGATTCCGCGTCCATGCGTGCGACGTGAGCGAGGATGTCGTCCTGCTCCGCAAGTGGAGGAACCGCGCAGAGCATCTTGGCTAGACGGGTGATGTAGATGTGTCGGATCGTTGTCCCGCCCGCATCGAAGACAACACGTGACTTGTACGGCTCCGCACGAAGCATGGCCGACAGGAATCCCGGCCGGAGAGTACCGTTGGAACGCAACACCGCTACAGATTGATTGACGCAGGCCGGCCTTCCGTCGTGCACTGCGACTCTGCCAAGAGTGCCGTCTTTGGTCACGAGGACATCTCCTGCTCTTGGCCTGCTCTTGTCCGTCAGATCCCAGGCAAAGGCTTCGGTCGATGTCCTGCGAGCTTGTGCCCAAAGGATCTCGCCGTCGCCAATGTCGTTGGCCGTGAGCATGTACGGCCCCTCGTCCTCGGCCGGCATGGGATTGGTGAATCCATAGGTGATGCGGCGCAGATAGCGACCCAGGGGCTGGATCTCCCAAGACGCAGGGATGCGACCGAGCCAGACGCTTCCTGAGTCCCTCATCGGAGCGCCATCATGGAGACCGCTGGTGACAGCGTGGCTGGTGAGGGCGGCGCGCCTCTCCTGCAGCAGTTCGAGCAAACGCTGCTTCCCCAGCACCAGCGTATCGATCTTCTGCGTCTCGCGGTCGAGGAAATCGGCAATGTCGCTGTGCAGGTCCGCGGAGACAGCTGGGATCCTGACCGCGGCCAACTTCTCGCGAGTCAAGTGCGCGATGGTAGCTCGATTGCAGAGGACGTCGAACCAACCTGCGTCGGCAAGCGACCGCAGTGAGTAGCGGACGAAGCGCAGGTCCGTCGACCCAATTGGGCGAAGTCGATGCAGCGAGTTCTGGAAGATGAGGGCTTTCGTAGACGCCGTACTGATACAGCAGCGTCCCGCCTCCCCTCCCTCGCATACCAGCAGATCTCCAGGGCGCACAGCATAGCCACTGAGCTCGTGTGATCCTGCCCACATGAGAGGTAGGTCTGTGAGGTCGACGTGCTCCCATTGCACAGCCTTCGCGTTCAGGTACTGGACTTCCACGTCGTGCTCAGATGTTGGTGACGGCTGGAGCATCTTGCCTAGCTTCACCTCGGTGATACGACTCACGGCGACGGTCTCCGCGGACCCTGTTCCGAAGGGCCCTCGCTGCGCCGTCGACAGGGAGGCGGCTGACGTCATGCGTCGCCACTCCCAGTGAGGTCGCTGAGCATCTGCACAATCTCCGTCTCGAGCCCGCGGATGTCCGCCTCGATCTCCTCCAACGGCCGCGGCGGCGTGTAGACGTAGAAGTAGCGGTTGAAGTTGATCTCGTAGCCCACCTTGCCGAGCTCGCCATCCTGCGGGTCGCGCACGGCCTCGCTCACCCAGGCGTCGGGCACGTAGGGCAGCACCTCGCGCGCCATGTACTCCTGTACGTCCTCGCCGAGCGGCACGTTCTCGGTGTCGCGCAGTTCGGGGTCGGGCTCGGGCGCGCCCTTGGCGTCGAGGCAGACCGGGGCGGTCTCGTCGCGCTCGCAGAGCGCGGCAAGGACCACCTTCTTCAGCGGGGCGTCGAGTTTGAGCCCGGCGGCCCTGGCGGCGCTCTTCAGCGCCGCCTCGAACGCCGGCCGCCCCTGCATCGGCTCGCCCGGCATCGCCGCGAGCATCGCCACTACGTCGTCCTGGTCGGTCCGCTTCTGGAACGCCTTCTGCTCCTTGAGCCGCTCGATGCGCTCCGGGCTCGCCTGGAAGCCCAGGCGCAGCGGCCGCTCCACCGTGATCTTGCGGTAGCCGAAGTCCTCGTTGGCGAAGATCTTGCAGTGCCCGCCCTCGGCGAACTCGCCGTAGATGCGCGTGACCTCATCGATGTGCTCACTGCTCAGTTCGTGGGGTTGACCCCTTCTGACAGACATCCAAGATAGGGCGCGCAAGTGCCCAGA
>DAIQNY010000031.1:0-19871 GCA_036788155.1 Actinomycetota bacterium
CGACGGCCGCCCGCGCCACCGCGGCGAACCGGCCTCGATGTCGGGCCCGCCGAAGACGCTGGAACCGGCCACCAGCCAGCCGGCGCCGGCGGCGACCAGCGCCCCGGCGTTGTGCTCGCTCACGCCTCCGTCGACCTCGATGATGACGTCGTCCGGGAGAAGGGCGCGGGCCCGGGCGATCTTGTCCGTGGACGTCTCGATGAAGCTCTGCCCCCCGAAGCCCGGGTTGACGGACATGACGAGCACCATGTCGCAGAAGTGTCTGGCCTCGGACAGTGTCTCGACCGGCGTGGCGGGATTCAGGGCGACCCCGGCCAGTGCACCGGCCTCGTGGGTCTGCGCGAGCGTCCGGTGGAGGTGCACGCACGCCTCCTGATGGACGACGATCATGTCGGCGCCCGCCTCTGCGAACTGCGTGACGTACCTCTCCGGCCGCTCGATCATGAGATGCACGTCGAGCAGCGCGCCGGCGCCGTGGACCAGCGACTGGAGCGCCTTGACCACGAGCGGGCCGATCGTGATGTTGGGGACGAAGTGGCCGTCCATGACGTCCACGTGGATCACGCGAGCGCCCGCGTTGAGGACCGTCTCCACGTCCTCGCCCAGACGACCGAAGTCGGCGGAGAGGATCGAGGGCGCCACGTTGATGCCTCGCAGGATGTCTTCCACTGGTCCTCCGATCAGTCGTCGCCGGCGGCGTGCGCCGCCCGGATAGTCTACCCCGCCGGCTGCCCCGACGGACGGGACGTGGGCGCGCCTGCGCGCCGGAGGCGGGCCACGAAGAAGCCCGTGGAACCGGCGGCCGGCGGCAGGACGAGCAGGAAGCCGCCGGCCTCGGGGTGCGACAGTCCCGGCCAGGCCGCGCCCAGATCGTCCGCCTCCCAGCCGCCGGCCGCGAGGAGCGGCCTGACCACCCCGAGCGTCTCGGCGCGCGTCACCGTGCAGACGGCGTAGGTGAGCGCGCCGCCGGGCTTGACGGCGGCGGCGGCGCGCCGCAGGAGTCTCGCCTGGAGCTCCGCGAGGCGGGCGACGTCCTGAGGCCGGCGTCGCCAGCGCAGATCCGGGCGCGACGCCAAGGTGCCGAACCCGGTGCACGGCGCGTCGAGCAGCACGGCGTCGAAGGCGCCCTCCCACTCGAGGCGCCGCCCCAGCGCGTCGGCGCGGATCACCTGCACGGCGTCGGCGCCCAGGCGCCCGAGATTGGCTCGCAGGTCGGCGGCGCGTGCTTCGTCCACCTCGACGGCGGTGAGCGTGGCGTCGGGCTGCAGTGCCGCCAGCTGGCTCGTCTTGGTCCCAGGTGCTGCGCAGAGGTCCAGGACCGCCGCGCCGGGCGCGGCGGCGCCGCCTGCGGCGACGATGCCGGCTATCTGCGAGCCGCGCGACTGCGCCGTCACCAGACCTTCGCGAAAGGCCGCGGCACTCTCGAGCGGCGGCCCGTCGTACAGGAGCGCGTCAGGAAGACCCTCGACACCGTGAGTGCTGAAGCCTTCAGCCGCGAGTGCGGCGGACGCGGCCGAGAGCCCTCCGCGCAGACGGTTGGCCCGCAGGCACCGCTCCGGTGCGGTGTCGCCCGCCTCCAGAAGCCGTCGTGCCGCCTCGTCACCGAGGTCGTCGCGCAGCAGGCGGACGAGCCATACGGGGTACGAGAGGGCGACTGACCAGGCGCGCGCGTCGTCGCCCGCCCCCAGCTCCTCGAGTCTGGCGCGGCCTTCTTCGGCCACGCGCCGCAGCACGGCATTGACGAAGCCGGCAGCCCGCCGGTCGGCGCGATGCACGAGCTTGACCGCATCGTCGACAGCGGCGTAGGCCGGTACCCGGTCGAGGAAGAGGAGCTGGAACGCCGCCAGCCGGAGAGCATCCCGCACGTCCGGACGGGCCGACTTGAGCGGGGCCTTGGTATACGCGCCGAGCACCGCATCGATGGAGCCTCTGCGCCGTACGGTGCCGTTCACCAGCTCGTTGGCGAGCGCGCGGTCCGCCGCGCCCAGGCGGTCGAGTTCGGGCAGCGCGGCGGCCGAATCGTCGAGTCGCGCCTCGCCGGCACGCAGACGCCGCAGGGCGGCGAAGGCGGCCGCTCTGGCGGGGCTCACGCCGGTTGGGCGCGGCTGCGCTCCGCCCGGCGGCTGCGCCGCTCCGTCATGGGCGGCGTCCCTCTCGGGAGAGCTCACGAGACCAGGCTGCGCCCAGCGCCGCGCAGGAACTCCGCAGCGCCCATCCGGCTGCGACCCTCCTGCTGCAGCTCGTGGACGTCCAGCCAGCCCTCCCCGGCGGCGATCACGAGCCGGTCTGCCCTGACGGCCGGCAGGGGCCCCTCTCCGGGCGAGGCGCGCCAGATGCGGGTCCTGCGGCCGGCCAGCTCGGTGACGGCCCCGATGTGCGGCGAGAGCGCCCGCACCTGGTCGGCGATCGCCGCTGCAGGGCGGCTCCAGTCGATCTCCTTGTCGGCGGGGCCGATCTTTGCGGCGTACGTGACCTCGCCCTCCTGCGGCCGCCACTGCTGCGTACCCGCAGCTATGCCCGTCAGCGTCGCCAGAACGCCCGCGACCGCCGCGGGCGCCAGAAGCTCGTAGGCGCGCCCGGCGTCAGCGTCGCGGGGCACGTGCACGCGGCGCTCGTCGCCCACGGGTCCCTCATCCACCCCGGCGGTCATGCGCAGCGTGCACACTCCCAACTCAGTCTCACCGGCCATGAGCGCGCGCTCGACAGGCGCCGCCCCGCGCCAGCGCGGCACGAGTGACGGGTGCACCACGATGGTCTCCACGGCGTCGAGCACCGCCTGCCGCACGATCTGACCGTAGGCGCACACCACCAGCACCTGCGGGGTGTGCGCCTGGAGCGCGTCCATGCCGTCGGGATCCGACAAGCGCTCGGGCTGGAGCACCGGCAGTCCGAGCGCCTGCGCCCGCGCCTTGATGGGCGGCGGCTGTGGGGTCCCATGTCGGCCTCGCGGCCGGTCGGGGTTGGTGACGAGTGCGACCGGTACGCTCCCGGCGTCGGCGAGCCCCTGGAGCACCAGTTCCGCGAAGCGCGCCGTGCCGGCGTAGGCGAACCGCATGCGGCTCAGAGGCCGCCGGCGCCCGGCGCGAGCGGGGCGCCCTCGTTCTCGCGCATGGCGCGAAGGGCGGCGGCGCGCGCACTCCTGCTGGTGCGGTCGACGATGAGTACGCCCTCAAGGTGGTCGTACTCGTGCTGGATCACGCGCGCGGCGAACCCCTCGGCGAGGAAGTCCACGGGCTCGCCGTACTCGTCGCAGCCGCGCACGTGCACGCTCACCGGGCGTTCGACGGGCATAGTGACGCCCGGGACGCTCAGGCATCCCTCGTCTGCCTCCTCGGTCTCGTCGGCGAACTCGGCGAGCTGCGGGTTCACAAGCACGCGCGGATCGTCGTCGACATCGTAGACGAGGAGGCGCTGGAGTACGCCCACCTGCGGGGCCGCGAGGCCCACGCCCGGCGCGTCCTTCATCGTCCGGATCATCCGCTTGGCCAGCTTGCGCAGACCGCGGTCGAAGTCCGTGACCTCGCGTGCGCGCTCGCGCAGCACAGGGTCGCCGATGACGCGGATCTCCTTGCGGGCTTCGCGCTGGCGGCGGGAGAGCTCCTGCTCGTCCGCCGTCTGTTCTCTCTGTACGGTGTCGCTCATGGGGTCAATGGTACCTCAGCCGTTCGAGGGGCGCCGCGTCAGAGCCACTGGGGTTCGACGTCCGGCACCATCCGCACGCCACGGGCCCGGTAGCGGTCACGATTCGACGCCAGCCACGCGCGCAGCGCATCCAGGGTTTTCCCTGTTTCGGTGGTCTTTATCACGACCCGGCAGACGTGGCGGCCACGCTCACGCCAGATCGGGCCTGGGCCCAGCACTTGTGCCGTCGCGCCGAGCCTGGCGCTGAGCCGCTCGGCGGTGAACAGCCCGGCGACCTCCAACTGATCTCGCGACATGCTGGAGAGATCCAAGGCGACGAGGAAGCCGGCGGGCGGGTAGCCCAGCTCCCGCCGGCGCTCCAGTTCCTCGGCGTAGAACCGCTCATCCTCACCTGCGGCGGCGCGCGTGATGGGCCGAGCCTGCGGATCGAGGGTCTGCACGATCACCCTGCCCGGCCGGTCCCCCCGACCGCTGCGCCCGCCGACCTGCACCAGCAGGGCGAAGGTGCGCTCCTCGGCGCGGAAGTCCGGGAAGTGCAAGGTGAGGTCCGCATTCACCACACCGACGAGCGTCACGTCGGGGAAGTGGTGTCCCTTGGCGATCATCTGCGTACCGACGAGCACCTTGGGACCCGGTTCGGCGAACCTGGTGAGGACCTGCTGCAGGCGTGCGTACGACCCGGCGACGTCCGAATCCAGGCGCAGCAACTCCACTCCCGGAAGGAGGAGCCTCACCTCGCGCTCCACCCGCTCGGTGCCGTAGCCGTGCCGCACGAGGTCCGACCGGCCGCACTCGGGGCACACGGCGGGCGCCGGCTCGGTGTGCCCGCACGTACGGCAGCGCAGGGTGCGACTCCCGAACAGCGCGAGCGTGACGTCGCAGCGCGGGCACTCCCAGGCGTGACCGCAGTGCTCGCACACCAGGTAGGCCGCGTAGCCGCGCCGGTTGAGGAACAAGATGGCCTTCTCCCCCGCGTCGATCACGCCTGTGAGGGCCTTCGCGAGTCGCGGCGAGAACAGACCGTGGTGGTCGCGCATGTCGACGATCTCGAGGGCGGGAGGGTGCGATCCGTCCACCCGCCGGCGGAGGTCGGCGTGAAGCGCGACGCGCGCGTACGTCTCCACGCTCGGCGTGGCGGAGCCGAGGAGCACCACGGCCCCCGTCTGCGCGGCCCGCCACCGTGCGACCGCGCGCGCGTCGTAGGCGGGCTCGCTCTCCTGCTTGTACGAGGTGTCGTGCTCCTCATCGACCACGATCAGCCCGAGGTCGACCAGCGGTGCGAACACGGCCGAGCGCGCGCCGACGACGATGCGGACGTCGCCACGGGCGACGGCCGCGTAGGCGAGGAGGCGCTCGCCGGCCGAGAGCCCGGAGTGCAGCACGGCGACCCGCGCGCCCGAGAACCGGCGCTTGACGCGAGCGACCGTCTGTCCGGTCAGGCCGATCTCCGGCACCAGCAGGAGGACGGAGCGGCCGGCTGTGAGCGTGGCCTGCGCCGCCTGGAGGTACACCTCGGTCTTCCCGCTGCCGGTGACGCCGTGCAGCAGCACCTCGTCGCCCGGTTGCGTGTCGCACAGGACGCTGTGCAGGGCCCGGCGCTGCTCGGAGAGCAGGTCCGGGATGTCGGAAAGGGTGGCGCAGGCGTGCAGGCGGGCGGCCTGTGCTTCGGCGGCCGCCGTCACGTCGTACACGCCGCCGTGGGGAACGGCGGCGGGGGGCGCCTCCTCGGCGGCGAGCCCGGGCGGCGGATCCTCCGCAAGCAGTGCTCCGCGAGCCAGCAACGTGCGTAGACCCGCCGCCGACACCCCACTGGCCGCACGCAACTCCCGCTCCTCCACGGCGCCGGCCTCCTCGACAATCTCAAGCGCGGCGCGTTGCCGGGTCCCGAGCCGCGGCGGCGTCTCGGGGCCGCGACGCACGGTGCGCCCGGGCGGCGTGACTCCGACCACGTGGACGCGGTACCCGACCCGCAGCCAACCCTTGCGCCGGTACCGTTCGGCGTCACGCGCCTGCCCTCCCGCCCGCAGGCGCAGCCCGTCCAGTTCGAGCAGGGCGGCCTCGCCGGCGACCGCCGCCGCGGCGCCGGAGTCCGTGAGTTCGTAGCGGCGTTCGATCTTGAGGGCGCCGGTGGGCGGGCACACGAGCGCGAGCGCGGCGGCGAACGAGGTGAGGTAGTGCCGCTCGATGCGGCGGGCGAGTGCGAGCAGGTCCTCGGGTATGGGCGGGACGCGCAACACGTCCCGCAGAGCCAGTACGCGGCCCTCGTGCTCGGTCTGCTGACGGATCTCGAGGACGACCCCGATGACGGTCTGCCCACCGAGCGGCGCCGCGACGAGCGCGCCAATGCGCACGGCCGGGCCCAACTCGCGCGGGATCTCGTAGTCGAA
The DNA here is from genome assembly GCA_036788155.1 of Actinomycetota bacterium. Classification (GTDB taxonomy): domain Bacteria; phylum Actinomycetota; class Thermoleophilia; order UBA2241; family UBA2241; genus CAIXSE01. The sequence goes on from DAIQNY010000031.1 coordinate 6,030, forward strand.
GCCCCCCGAGAAGGCTCTGGTGCGGACGAGCGGGAAGACGGCGGCGTAGCTCACACGCCACCGCCGTCTTCCCGGCGCCGCCTCAGGCCTTGAGACCGGCGGCGGCGCGGAGCGCCTCTGCCTTGTCCGTGCGCTCCCACGTGAAGTCGTGGTCGTTGCGGCCGAAGTGGCCGTAGGCCGCCGTCTTGGCGTAGATGGGCCGGCGCAGGTCGAGGTCGCGGAGGATCGCCGCCGGGCGCAGGTCGAAGTGCTCTCCGATGAGCTGCTCGATGGTGGCGATCTCGACCTTCTCGGTGCCCTCGCAGTCGACCATGATGGAGACCGGGTGCGCCACGCCGATGGCGTAGGCGACCTGCACCAGGCACTTGTCTGCGAGGCCGCCGGCGACGACGTTCTTGGCGACGTAGCGGGCCGCATAGGCGCCGGAACGGTCGACCTTGCTCGGGTCCTTGCCCGAGAAGGCGCCGCCGCCGTGCGGTGCGGCCCCGCCGTAGGTGTCGACGACGATCTTGCGGCCCGTGAGGCCGCAGTCGCCCATCGGGCCGCCGATGACGAACTTGCCGGTCGCGTTGATCACCGTGATGTCTTCGAGCTTGTCCACGTCGTACATGTTCTTGGGCAGGATAGGCTCGACCACGTGCTCGAGCAGGTCCGGGTAGATGATGCTCTGCAGGTCGGCGCTCTCCGAGTGCTGGGAGGCCAGCACGACCTTGAGGATCTCGACCGGCTTGCCATCCTCGTACCGGATCGTGACCTGGCTCTTGCCGTCCGGGCGCAGGTAGGGGAGGATCTCGGCCTTGCGCACGTCGGCGAGGCGCTTGGAGAGCTTGTGCGCCAGCAGGATGGGCATGGGCATGAGCTCCGCCGTCTCCGTGCACGCGTAGCCGAACATCATGCCCTGGTCGCCGGCGCCCTGCGAATCGAGGACGTCGTCGTCGTTGACGTCCGTGCGCACCTCGAGCGCGGTGGTGACGCCCTGGCTGATGTCGGGAGACTGCTCGTCGATGGCCACCATGACGCCGCAGGTCTCGTAGTCGTAGCCGTAGTGGGCGCTCGTGTAGCCGACCTCCTTGACCGACTCGCGGACGATCTTGGGGATGTCCACGTAGGTCTCGGTGGTGATCTCGCCGGCGACGAAGGCGAGGCCGGTGGTCACCAGCGTCTCGCAGGCGACGCGGCCGTACGGGTCGTCCTTGAGGATCGCGTCGAGGATGGAGTCCGAGATCTGGTCGGCGAGCTTGTCGGGGTGACCCTCGGTGACCGATTCTGAGGTGAAGAGGTAGTTCCGCTTGTCCAATGCAGTCCTCCGGGGACACGCGGCGCGGGCGGGGCCGGCGCGGGTTGGCGTGGCAGACGGGCGGGCGGCTGGCCCGCGAGCCCGTGGGAGTCTACCAGACGGCCCGGACGGGCAGCAACGCGACGTAACAGTTACGTTAGCGCGACGGCCTCGCCCGCCGCTCACGCCCCCTCGTGCCGCTCCTTCTTGGGAGCGCGCCCCATGAGCACGGCGACGCACTCCTGGGGCGTGCGGTTGCCGGCGAGCACCTGGTACACGTTCTCGGTGACGGGCATCTCGATGCTGAGGCGGGTGGCGAGGTCGTGGAGCGCGACCGCGGTGTGCAGCCCCTCCACGACCTGGCCCACCTGCCGCTCCACTTCGGCCGGCGAGGCGCCCTTGGCCAGAAGCTCGCCGGCCAGCCTGTTGCGGCTGTGACGGGACGTGCAGGTGGCGATGAGGTCTCCGATGCCGGCGAGGCCGGTGAAGGTGGCGATGTGCGCCCCCTGGATCATCCCGAGCCGGGTCATCTCGGCCACGCTGCGGGTGATGAGGCTGGCGCGGGAGTTGTCGCCGAACCCGAGGCCGTCGGACATGCCGACGGCCACGGCGATGGGGTTCTTGACCGCGCCGCAGAACTCGACGCCCACGACGTCGTCGTTCGTGTACACGCGGAACGTGTCGCTGGTGACCTGCGCCTGCAGCTCCAGCGCCACCGCCTCGTCGGTGCACGCGATGACCGTCGCCGAGGGCATGTCCTTGCTGACCTCCTCGGCGTGGTTCGGCCCGGAGAGCGCCGCCGCGCCGGCCCCGGTCTCCTCCTCGATCACCTGTGTCGGGCGCTTGAGCGAGCCGATCTCATAGCCCTTGGCCAGGGAGAGCTGCAGCGCGCCGCCGCTGCGGCGCGGCGCGACCCACCGGGCGACCTCGCGTACCGCCTGCGTCGGCACGGCGTACACGAGCAGTTCCGCCGGCGCGAGGTCCGCGTCCTCCATGCCGGTGAAGCGGATCTCCTCCGGCAGCTGCACCCCCGGCAGGAAGTGCGGGTTCTCGTGTGTCACCTGCAGCTGCGACGCCTCCTCGCGCGTGAGCGCGAGCACCTCCACCTCGTGCCCGCGCCGCACGAGCAGGCGTGCGAAGGCGCTGCCCCAACTCCCGCTGCCGATGACGGCGACCCTCATCTCAGGCCCCTTCCTGCCCTCCGGACGGCGCCCTGCCGCCGTTGCCCCACGGCAGCTTGACGCGGTGCTCCTCCCCGGCCAGCAGGCGCCTGATGTTGCCGCGGTGCGCCCACCACACGATGACGGCGACCAGCACGCCGGCGATCTTGTACGGCGCGGGTTCGTCTAAGGCGAAGGCGAGCACCGGGACGAGGAACGACGCCGTGAGCGACGCGACGCTCACGTAGCGCGTCGTGATCACGAGCACGATCCACACGGCGAGGATGATGGCGAACACCAGCGGCACCAGGGCCAGCACCACGGCGGCGCCCGTCGCGATGCCCTTGCCGCCCTTGCCCTTGAGGAAGATGGAGTAGATGTGGCCGACCACAGGGGCGGCGGCGATGAAGATGGCGAACCACGGGTCGAACAGCGCCGCCGCGACGGCGGCCGGCACATACCCCTTGAGCATGTCGCAGACGAGGACGGCGACGCCGGCCTTCTTGCCGAGCACGCGGAACACGTTGGTGGTGCCCACGTTGCCGGAGCCGTGCTGTCGTACGTCGACCCCGTAGAACAGCTTGCCGACGACCAGACCGAATGGGATGGAGCCGAGCAGGTACGCGACCACGAACAGGATGACGAACCCCAGCACCTGGAGGACGATCATCGCTTGCCCTTGAAGTCGATGACGAGGGGTACGCCGTCGAGACCGAACCGCGCACGCAGGCGGTTCTCGACGAAGAAGCCGAAGTCGCGGGTGACCAGGGTGCGGTCGTTGACCTCGATCGCGAAGCGCGGCGGCGACGTCCCGAACTGGGCGATGTAGTACATCTTGAGGCGCTTGCCGTGCTTCTGCGGCGTGGGCCGGTCCCCGGAGAGGTCCTTGAGCGCCCGGTTGAGCTCCCCGGTGGGGATGTGGGCCGAGTACCGGGCGTCGAGGTCGGCGACCGTGCGCAGGAGTTCCTTGACGCCGCGGTGCGTCTTCGCGGAGACGGGGATCGCGGGCGGCTTCTGGCGCAGTTTGCGCCGGGCGATGCCGGCGATCTCGTCGAGGTCCGCGTCGGCGAGGTCGGTCTTGTTGACCGCCAGGACCGTGGCGCAGTGGTGCCTCGCCGCCTCCGTACAGATGGAGAGGTCCAGCTCGCCGAAGCGCAGCGTCGCGTCTGCCACGACGATCGCCACGTGGGCGCGGTCGAGGCTCTGCACGCTGCGCAGGTACGAGTAGTACTCGACGCCGCTCACCTTGGCCGCCTTGCGCATGCCGGCCGTGTCGATGAAGCGGAACCGGCCGGCGTCCGTCTCGATCACGCTGTCGATGGCGTCGCGCGTGGTGCCGGCGATCTCGCTGACGATGGTGCGCGTCTCGCCGGCGATGGCGTTGAACAGCGAGGACTTGCCCGCGTTGGGCCGGCCGACGATGGCCACCGGCGTCTCGGCCGGAGCGGCCTCCAGGTCGTCGCCGTCCGCCACGGCTCCCGTGACCTCGACGAGACGGTCCAGCAACTCCCCGCTCCCCGTGCCGTGCACGGCCGAGACCAGGAGCGGCTCGCCGAGACCCAGCCGGTAGATCTCCGGCGCCGTGGCCGTGCTGGTCGGGTCGTCCATCTTGTTGGCGACGACGACGACCGGCACGCGGGCCCGTCGCAGCACGTCGGCGATGCCGTGGTCGTCGGCCAGCGGGCCCGTGCGGCCGTCGAGGACGAACACCACGACGTCGGCCGCCGCGATGGCGTGCTCCACCTGCTCGCGGATGTGGCCGGCGAACGGTGCGTCCTCCGTGGTGTCGTAGCCGCCGGTGTCGACCAGCAGCAGCCGGCGGCCCGTCCACTCCACCTCGACCTCCTTGCGGTCGCGCGTGACGCCCGGGGTCTCGTGGACCACGGCCGTGCGAGAGCCGCTGAGGCGGTTGACGAGGGTGGACTTGCCCGCGTTCGGTGAGCCGACGACGGCGACGATGGGCAGCTTGGTCATCGGGCAAGTCTAGCAAACGCCCCGGCGAGGGAGTCCGCCACCACAAGGCGGCCGCCTGCGGCGGCCGCCAGCTCATCCTCCCCGACGTCGTCCAGGGTGCGGCCCAGCTCGTCGGGGAGCCAGACGCGCGGGGCCGCGAGCCACTCGCCCTCGGCGAGCGGGTCGCGGCGCAGAGCCTCCAGCACCTCCGTGCCCCCGAGGAGGCCGGTGACCGTGACGTGCGCCCCGAAGGCGACGTTCTCCACCGTGAACGGGCGTACGGGCAGTCCCCCGGCCGCCGTGAGCAGCTCGGACACGTGCTCGAGCACGGGTCGCGCGAGCGTCCCACCGAGCAGGCGCAGGCCCGAGGCCCCTGTCGGACGTGGCGGAACGCGCCACTCCTCGCCTTCGTCGGTCCCGGCGGCGGTCGGGCCGCGCTCGGTCCCGCCGTCCTCTCTTCCCCATTCCTCCGCCATCGACTTCGCCTCGTGGAGCAGCACGGCGGCGATGCCGACGCCGTTCTCGTACTGCTCCGGAGCGTCTCCGGCGGGCGGCTGCACGCCGGCGAGCAGGTAGAACTCGTCGGCGGCGTGCACGAAGCTCGCGCCCCGCGCCGCCCGGAAGTCGCGCTGCCAGCGCTCCACCTGCGCGACCAGACGGGCGGCGTCGGCGGCGGTCACGCGCCGCAGGTCGGCCTCCGCCGCGAGGGAGACGGGCACCACCCCGAGGTCGGACACCGATGCCAGCGCGCCCGTGTGGAGCACGGTCTCCTCCAGCACGGCCCCGTCGTTCCAGCCAGGGCACAGCACGACCTGCAGATGAAGCTCCACACCGGCCGCCGCCAGCCGCTCGAGGGTCGACCGCGATCGTGCCGCCGCCCGCCCCATCAGCTTGACGCGGGCGGCGTCGTCCCACGCGTGCAGCGACACGTACAGCGGCGACAGGCGCAGTTCCTCGATCCTCTGGAGATCAGCCTCCGTGAGGTTGGTGAGCGTCGTGAAGTTGCCGTGCAGGAACGAGAGGCGGTAGTCGTCGTCCTTCACGGACAGGGCCGGTCGCAGGCCCGCCGGCACCTGATCCACGAAGCAGAAGCGGCAGGCGTTGCGGCAGGTCCGCGGCGTGTCGCCGAGCCCGCCCTGGTCGAGGGAGATCCCATGCCACTCGCCGGCCCGCGGCTTCACCACCAGGTCGAGCGGGTGTCCGTCACGCAGGACCGCCAGCCACAGGGCGCCGTCCGCGGCCGCGTCCTCCACGTCGAGGACGTCGAGCGGGACGCGGCCGTTGAGGTCGACGATGCGGTCACCGGCCTGCACTCCCGCCCTCGCCGCGGCATCGCGGGCATCGGCGACGACCACGCCGCGGCAGTGCTTCCCGGCGTGGTCACTCACCACAGAGGTCCAGCAGGGCGCGGACGGTCGCCTCGATCTCCTCGTCCGGAGTGGAGGCGCCGGCGGTGACGCCGACCCGGGCGGCGCCCGCCAGCCATTCCGGGCGCAGCTCCGCTGCGGACTCGATATGGTGGGTCCGCGGCTCTATCGCCTGGCAGAGCTGTGCCAGGCGGGCGGTGTTGGCGCTGTTGCGCCCGCCCACCACGACCACCACGTCCACCTCGTCCGCCAGCTCGCAGGCCGCGCTCTGGCGCTTCTCGGTCGCATCGCAGACCGTGTTGAACACGAGGAGCTCGCGTGCCACGGGCGCGAGCGCCGCGGCGAGCGCCGAGAGGTTGGCGCGCGTCTGCGTGGTCTGGACGACCACGCCCACGCGCCTGCCACGCAGCCGCTCCGCGGGCAGACCCGAGGCATCCTCGACGACGACGGCATCGGCTCCGGCAAATCCCTGGAGCCCGACCACCTCGGGATGGTCGCGCTCGCCGAGGATCACGACGGCGTAGCCGGCCTCGCGCAGCTGTGCGGCCTTGCGCTGCGCCACGGAGACGAAGGGGCAGGTGGCGTCGACCACGTTCAGGCGGCGTGAGCGCGCTCGGGCGATCACGTCCGGTGAGACCCCGTGGGTGCGGACGATGAGGGTGCCCACGCCGGAGGCGACTTCGTCGACGACGCGCACGCCCCGGTCTTCGAGGCTGCCGACGACGCTCGGGTTGTGGATGATCGGCCCCAGCGTCGCGACGGGGGCCGGCGCGCCCTCGAGCGCCTCACCTGTGAGGCGCAGGGCGCGCTCCACCCCGTAGCAGTAGCCGGCGTAGCGGGCGACCACGATCTCGGTGCCGCCGGCATGGACGTGCCTACGCTCCGGGCTGCGCTCCGGCTCTTCGTCGTAGGAGGCCGAGCCCTGCCCGGCCGGAACTTCCTCAGAGCCGTGCATACAGCCCCGCCACCGCTTCGTGCATGCGCTGCGCGGCCTCCCGGTAGCCCTTGCTGTTGCGGGTCGTGATGTCGCTCAGGTCGACAGGCGGTCCTACCAGTCCGCGCAGCGCCGGGAGCCCGGGCCTGCCGTCGCGCAGCATGTACTGCGTGCCGTCCAGCGCCAACGGGACCACCGGAGCGCCGCTGCGCAGCGCGATCATCCCCACGCCGGGCATGAACTCGTGCACCGCATCATCCGTCTGTCGGTGTCCTTCGGGGAACATGAGCAGCACTTCACCCCGGTCTAGGATCGTGAGCGCAGTCTGCAGCGCGGCGCGGTCGCCGGCGCCACGGTCCAGGGGGAACGCGCCCAGGCTCGAGATGAAGCGCGCCGCGTGCTGGTTCTCGAACAGTTCCTTCTTGGCCATGAACCGGAGCGGGCGCTCGAAGATCATCCCGGCGATCACCGGGTCCCAGAAGCACTTGTGGGTCATCGCCACCATCGCGGGTCCGGTCCGCGGCAGGTGCTCGGCGCCCTTGACGCGGCATCGGTAGAGGCCGCCGAAGAACGGCACCGCCAACCATCGGAGGAAGGTGTACAGACCGGTATCTCCCTCTCCCTTGACTGGATATCCCCACGGACCCTTCATGACCTCACCTTCTCACCAGCGATCGCGACGACGGCGTCGACGACCTCGTCCAGCGTGAGAGCGGACGTGTCGACCTCCACGGCGTCGGCGGCACGGCGCAGCGGCGCCACGTCGCGCTCGCTGTCGCGCCGGTCGCGTTCGAGCAGCGCCGTCAGCACCTCGTCGACGGGCACGTCGTCGCCCTTGGCCCGCAGTTCGGCGGCACGGCGCGCCGCCCGCACCTCCGGGCGCGCCGTCAGGAACACCTTGACCTCCGCGTCCGGGAACACGTTCGTGCCGATGTCGCGGCCCTCCATGACGATGTCGGCGCCGGCGCCGAGCTCGCGCTGCCGCTCGACCAGCAGCCGGCGCACGGCGGGCAACACCGAGACGATGGAGGCCGCCGCTCCCATCTCGAGGCTGCGGATGAGGCCGGTCATGTCGCGGTCCCCGGCGAACAGCCGGCCCTCGTCGTCGAACCGCAGCCGGGCGGCGGCGGCGAGAGGCGCCACCGCCGCCTCGTCGTCCAGCGGCACGCCCGCCTCGGTGGCCAGGAGCCCCACGGCGCGGTACATCGCTCCCGTGTCCAGGTACAGGTAGCCGAGGCGTTCCGCCACCCGCCGGGCGACGGAACTCTTTCCCGAGCCGACGGGACCGTCGATGGCGACCACCGTCACTCCGCCTCGACCTCCCGCCGCGTGCTGACCTCGTACCCGAGGACCCCGAGCACGTGCGACGCACGCTCGCAGACCTCCTGTGCGAGCACGTAGACCGTGAGGGTGCCGCCGAGCTCCGGGCTCATGTGGTGCAGGGCGAGATCCTCGACGTTGATGCCGGCGTCGCCCAGGGCGACCATGATCTCGCTGAACACGCCGGGCCTGTCCGGCACCGGGATCATCAGGCGATAGAGGTCCTCCGCCGGCAGGCTGCCGGCGGCGAGCATGCGTTCGCGCTGTTCCCGGGCCCGCACGATCGTCTCGCCGAGGCGCGGGGCGTCGGCGGCGGCCAGCGCCTCCAGGACCTCCTGCAGCCCTTCCTGGAACTGGGCGAGTGAGGCGAGGAGCGCGGCCCGGTTGTCGAGGAAGATGTCGGTCCACACGCGCCGGTTGCTCCCGGCGATGCGCGTGAGATCCCGGAAGCTGGGGCCCGCCGAGAGGAGCGCGTCGCGGGCCCCGGCGTGCTGGCCCGCCTGGCTCATCAACACGTTGGCCAGCACGTGCGGCAGGTGGCTGACCACGGCCATCACGCGGTCGTGCTCCTCGGGGTCCACGGCCACCGGACGGGCTCCGATGTCTCCGAGGAAGCCATACAGGAGCTGGTAGGCATCTGCGTCCACGTGGGCGCCTGGCGTGACGAAGTACGTGGCGCCCTGGTATAGGGAGGCGCGCGCGTTGGCTACCCCGGCCGTCTCGGAGCCGCACAGCGGGTGCCCGCCGATGCAGCGGCGCTGCTCCGTGGGAGACAGCGCCCGCATGAGCGGGCCCTTGGTGCTCCCCACATCCGTGATCACAGCCTGCGGCGCGGCGGCCCGCAGCGCCTCGCGCACGTGCTTAACCACCAGTCGCACCGGCGTGCAGACGAAGACCAGCTCCGCGTCGCGGCACGCCTCCTCGAGGCTGTCGCAGGCAGCGGTGATCGCGCCGCGTTCCAGCGCGAGGTCAAGGGTCGCGCGCGTCTGGCTGAAGCCCCGGACCTCCGCCACCCCGGCGCGCTCCCGCGCGGCCAGCCCGAGCGAGCCTCCCATGAGGCCGACGCCGACGAGGGCGACCGTCCGGACCTGCCTGCCCGCCATGACTCAGACCCTCTTCCCCGCCCAGCGGGCCAGCCCGAGCACGCGGTCTGCGTACTCGCCGAAGGCGACGGTGGGCAACGACTGCGGCCCGTCGCACAAGGCGTGCTCCGGGTTGGGATGCGTCTCGACGAGCACGCCGTCCGCGCCGGCGGCGACGCCGGCCAGCGACAACGGCAGGACCAGATCGAGCCGTCCGGCGGAGTGACTGGGGTCGACCACCACCGGCAGGTGGCTCTCGAGCTTGATCACGGGCACGGCGCTCACGTCCAGCGTGTTGCGCGTGGCCGTCTCGAACGTCCTGATGCCGCGCTCGCAGAGGATCACGTCGCGGTTGCCCTCCTTGATGATGTACTCGGCCGCCATGAGCAGTTCCTCGATGGTCGTCGACGGTCCGCGTTTGAGCAGCACCGGCTTGCCGGCTTTACCCAGCTCCGCCAGCAACAGGAAGTTCTGCGTGTTGCGGGCCCCGACCTGGAGAACGTCGGCGTAGGCGCACACCACCTCGAGGTCGCGAGGATCGAGTACCTCGGTGACGATCGGCAACCCGGTCTCGGCGCGGGCGGCGGCCATGATCCGCAGCCCCTCCTCGCCGAGCCCCTGGAACGCGTACGGCGAGGTGCGCGGCTTGAAGGCGCCGCCGCGCAGCATGTGGCCGCCCGCGTCCCGGACGGCACGGGCGGCCGCCAGCACCTGGTCCGGCGTCTCGATCGAGCAGGGTCCCGCAATGAGGGCGAAGTTGCCTCCGCCGATCCTCACGCCTCCCACGTCGATCACCGTGTCGCGGCGCTGGAACTCCCTGCTGACCAGCTTGTACGGTCGCAGGATGGCTACCACCCTGTCCACCCCGGGCATCGCCTCGAGAGGGAGCTGGGCGATCGCCTCGCGATCGCCGATGACGCCGATGACCTTCACCGCCTCGTCCGAGGAGATGTGGGCGGCGGCGCCGGCGTCGCGGGCGCGTTCGCAGACCCTCGCCACCTCGTCATCCGTCGCGGTCTCCCTCATGATGACCATCATGCTCACCGCGGGTCCCTCCCTTTCTCACTCGAGGGGTCACCCTCCAGGGCCGCCAGCTTCTCCAGGAAGACCTCGATCTCCTCTTCGGTGCCCACCGTGACGCGGGCCCAGCCCGGGCAGCCCAGGGCATTGCCGTCGCGCACGATCACTCCCATCGCGAGCAGCTCGCCGCCGACCCTGCGCTGCGGGACGCTCAAGCCCTCGATGTCGACCAGCATGAAGTTGGCCTGGGACGGGACGGTGGCGCGGCCGCGTTCCGCGAGACGCGTCGCCATGAGGTCCCTGAGGCGCGCGTTGGCTTCGCGCCGCGCCGCCACTCGATCCGGGTACTTGAGCGCCTCGGCTGCGGCGAGCTGACCGAGCAGGTTCACATTGAACGGCTGTCGCACCTTGTCCACAGCCTCTCTCACCCCGGGGGCACAGAGACCGTAGCCGGTTCGCAGGCCGCAGAGCCCGTAGATCTTGGAGAAGGTCCGCAGAACGACGACGTTGTCGTGCGCCCGCTGGATCTCCAGCGAACCCTCACGGTCGCCGGTGGTCACGAACTCGACGTAGGCCTCGTCGAGGATCACGAGGACGTCCTCAGGTACTCGCTCCACGAGGCGGGCGATTTCACTCGGCCGGACGTACGTACCCGTCGGGTTGTTGGGGTTGCAGACGACCAGCATCCTCGTCCGCGGCGTGACCGCCGCCGCCATCGCCTCCACGTCGAGCCTGTGCTCCCTGAGCGGGACGAGCACGGGCACCGCGCCGCAGAGGGCGGTCACGTGGCGATAGGGGCTGAAGGACGGCTCCGGGAGCACAGCCTGGTCGCCGGGCCGCAGGAGTGCGACCGCGAGCAGGTAGAGCAGCTCGCAGCTGCCGGAGCCGACGGCGATCTGCTCCGGCTCGCGGTCGTACACCACGGCGAGTGCTTCGCGCAGCTCCGCCGAGAAGGCGTCCGGGTACCGCTGGAGGCGGTCGAGGGCGTCGAGGACGGCCTGCTTGACCTCCGGGAACGGCGGCAGCGGGAACTCGTTGGACGCCAGCTTGACGACGCGCTCCAGGCCGTACTGGCGCCGGACCGCCTCGATCGGCAGCCCCGGCGTGTACAGGTCGAGATCGGTGAGCTCCGGGATGAACGTGACGGCCATCATGTGACTCCGCTGGGTCGGGGCGTCACTGCGCGAGCGCCTTTCTGGTGTGTCATGCACCACGGGTGCATGAGTATACATCTAGGCGCGGCTGCCCTCCGCCGTCGCGTCCGGGTCCCCCGGCTCTCCCGCGGCGGCGTCCGGTTCGGCAGACGGGGCGGGCGGCGTCTCCGGCGCGCCCGCCTGGTCGTCCTGCGCGAGTCGGTCCTGGCGCGTCGGGGGCGCCTCCGCGGCCAGCGGGACCGGCGAGCCCTCGATCTCTTTGGCGACCTCACCGGCCACCTGCTCGCCGGCACGGCGCAGCGCCTCGACCTCGTCGCCGGTGAGCTCCCTGTGGCCGCCGGGCTCCAGGCCCTTGTCGCTCAGAGGGCCGTAACGGCGGCGGCTGAGCTCTTCTACCGGCAGGCCGACGCTCTGGAACATGCGCCGCACCTGGCGCTTGCGGCCCTCGTGGATGGTGATCTCAACGAGGGCCGTCTTCGCGCTCTGCTTCTTGAGACGCACATCCGCGGGAGCCGTCCGTCCGTCCTCCAGGTCCACCCCCTGGCGCAGCGTGCCGAGAGCGCGCCGGCTGACCTTGCCGCGGACGCGCGCGACGTAGGTCTTGGGCACCCCGTAGCGCGGGTGCATGAGGCGGTTGGCCAGCACGCCGTCGTTGGTGAGGATGATGAGGCCGGTCGTGTCGACGTCCAGGCGGCCGACCGGGAACAGGGCGCGGCCGCCCGGGACCAGGTCGACGATCACCTTGTCGGCATGAGGGTCGCTGCGCGTACTGGCCACGCCCCGCGGCTTGTTCACGAGGTAGTACTTGAGCTCGCGCACCGTGACAGGCTCGCCGCGCACCGCGACCACGTCCCCATCGGCCACCTTGTGGCGCGGGAACGTCACCACCTCGTCGTTGACGGTCACGACGCCCTCACGGACGAGCTCGTCGCACGAGCGGCGGGAGCCCACTCCGGCACGGGCGAGGAACACCACCAGGTTCATGGGCTGGGCCGGACTCACTGCGCCCTCCTCTCGGCGTTGGCGTGCAGGCGGACGCGGATCTCGTCCACCTCGTCCGCCCCGAGGGCGAACTCCTCGAGCGGCGGGAGGTCGTCACGGCTCCCGAGGCCGAACAGCCTGAGGAACCGCTCGCCGGTGCCGTAGAGGACCGGCGAGCCGGGTGTGTCGGCGCGGCCCACCTGCTCGACGAGGCCGCGCTCCTCCAGCGCTCCGAGCGCATACTCCGAGGAGACGCCGCGCACCTCCGCGATCTCGGCTCGCGTGACCGGCTCGAGATAGGCAACCACAGCCAGGGTCTCGAGCAGGGCCGGCGTGAGGTCGTCCGGCTTCTCGGCGCCGGTGAAGCGGCGCACGTCCTCGGCGCAGTCGTCCGCGACCGTGAAGGTGTAGCCGCCGGCCACCATGCGCACCTCGATACCGTGACTCTCCGGGGAGTACTCGGCCTGCAGCGCGTCCAGCGCCGCAGACACCTCAGCGACGGTGCAGTCGCACGCCTGCGCGAGCCTGTCCGGAGGCACCGGACGCGGCGAGATGAAGAGGAGCGCCTCGAGACGGCGTGCGAGTGGGAGCATGCGGCAGACGGGTCGGTGGCGGGACGCGTCGATGCTACCGCAGAGCAGCCGCCGGCGTCACCCTGCGGCGGGTGCTGGCGCGACGAGTCGGCTCACGACGATGTCGCCGAAGTGACGCGTCTGGCGCAGACGGGCCTCGCCGCTGGAATGCAGCTCCAGCAAGGCGAAGAAGGTGACAGCCCGCTCGAGGCGGTCCTGCGGTGCGACGCCGGCGAAGGTGAACTCGCCCTCGTCGTCGAGGATGAGCCGCAGCCGGCGCAGCTCCTTGACGAGCGACACGGCGAGGTCTGCGAGGTGACTCGTGTCCGGAGCGGGCGGCTCCCGGAGCAGAGGGCCGAGCGCCTCGGCCAGCGCCGAGGCGGGGAGTGCGGCCTCGGGGAGAGGGCGCCGGAGCAGCTCCGCCGGCACGGGGGCGGCACGGTACAGCCGCGCGCTGTGCGTCTTCCAGGCCTCCTGAAGGGCGCCGGCGGCAGTACGGAACTGGCTGTAGCGAACGAGGCGCTCAAGGAGTCGCCGTGCCGCCTCGTCGGGATCGAGGTCCTCGAGTTCCTCCTCGACCTCCTCCTCGAGCAACAGGCGGGACTTCATCTCGAGCAGCGCGGCGACGAGCACCACGAACTGCGAGGTGGCATCGAGGTCGAACTCGCCGCTGTCGGCCAGCTTGAGGACGTACTCGGCGATGATCCGGGAGACTCGGACCTCCCAGATGTCGATCTCGTCGCGCAGGATCAGCGTGACGAGCAGGTCGAACGGCCCGTCGAAGACGTCGAGGTCCAGCTCGAGAGCGACCGGGGGTGCGGCGACGGCGGCTGCATCAGCGCGCATCGCCGTCGCCTCCTCCCCGCGTCATCCGGCCTCGTCCCCCCAGCTCAGTCTTCGGGCTGGTGGATGAACGACGGGATGTCGAAGTCGTCGGCAGCCGGGGCCGGGGCGAAAGGCGTGCCCCGGTCTTCCTTCGGCTCGCGTGACGGCGCCGGGGTGCGTCCCTCCGGGACGCGGGCC